>MUCK01000018.1 GCA_002816705.1 SAR202 cluster bacterium Casp-Chloro-G4 | reverse complement strand
ACGCCCTTTTTTATTATCGTCGGTTTTTAGTCGTCAGCTTGGCCCCACAAGCAGGACTAGTTCGAAGGCATTATAGCCAGCCCTTTTTCGCCGTAAAGTTGAGGCAATTGTCTTTTAAAACTCTCGGCTATTCAGGCGATAACGTAACGACCTGGGTGGAGCAAACAATAAACACACTAAGCACCCGCGAGCGCCACACCCTTCACACCCGGCACGGCCTCCGCTGTCCGAACCAGCGCAGCGCACTCAACCTCGTTGGGCATATGGCCGAGGAGTTGCACCATACCCAGCCTGCTGCTGACCTGAAGCGGCCCGCCGTTTCCCCTGGTATGCTCTACCAGGGCAGTTGCAATCTCCATCTCAACGTCGCCATCGGGCCTGACGTCCATGAGCAGACCGGCGGCACCCCTGACTTGCCTTGTGATGTCTCTAAGCGCCTCTTTGGTGTGGAGGTTCTTGACGTTTCCGTGGAACGCGACGACGCCCTCCTCCACCGTGAGAGTGACGCCGCTAAGGTCCCCCTGAGCTCCAGTGGATGAGTTACTGAGCCTTTCCCTTAGGTCGGATTCCACGTAATGGTCTTGTCGATATGCCGGCATGGCGCGAAGGCCCGAGGCCTCGATGGCCAGCTTCACCTTGCCCGTGGTGAACTCGGCAATCCTGTCGTGAGGGACTAGAAGACTACGCCGGTGTCTCCCGAACGCCCAGGGAGACACCACCAGCCATTCCAACGAATGGTCTTCGTTGGATACGCGAACACCCCTCAACCTGAGCTTTTTGCCGTCTGAGGTGAGCACTCTGGTCTTTGGCGTCAACGCCACGATGAACTGCTCACCGTCCAGCCGCTTTAGCTTGGGCTGTTGCAACGCCTCATCCAAAGGCATCGACGTGTAGATGGCCTCTGAGGTGCATTTCTCCACGCTCTCCACCGATATGATGCGAAGGCTACTGCGCCCGAGACCCCGTTTGACTACCAGGTGAGTCACGGCGCCTGAGTCCTTGACCAGCATGGCGCCGTAAATGCTACCCAACCAGACATCATACGCTGCGACCTGCTGTCCCCACTCAATTTCCAATGCTTTCACTCTCTCGAAAGTCTCGTGCGAACATTAGCCACTGCCTTGTTGGCTGGTTCACGCACTTATTCAGGTGTTAGATATATGTAAACCGCTGCAAAGCAAATCATGTGTACAGCTTCACCTTCTAATGTATAATTGCAACCGTTTCAGTGGATTTAGTGGAGGTTACAGGCTTTAGTGCAATCAAACGAAGTGTCACCAGAAGTCCGACAAGGTAGAAACAAGCTGGCCGCGACTGTTGTAGTAGGCCACGCCGTAAAGCACATATACAACTCAGCACTGCAGGTCATCCTGCTCCCGGTAATCAAGGACGAACTGGCCCTTAGCGGAGCCCAGTTTGGGGCGCTATCCACCGCTGGCCGTATTACAGGCGGCATGACCACAATGTGGGCCGGCTACCTGGGGGACAGGTTTGCCAACCGCTCCGGCCTGTTGTTAGCCATCTCATTGAGCCTCATGGGGGGCTCGTATTTCTTGCTTGGACACGCTCCCAATTACTGGTTTCTGTTCGCCGTAATGCTGCTAGTTGGCATTGGACCATCCCTGTTCCACCCACCAGCCATAGCTTCACTTTCCCGCAAGTTTCCTGATAGGCGCGGCCTGGCCATATCTCTTCATGGCGCAGGCGGCAGCGTAGGCGAAGTCGTAGGGCCTATCTTGACGGGAGGTCTGCTCACACTAACGTTCCTGGTGGCCTTTACATGGCGTGATGTCTTGCAGATCAGCATAGTGCCGGCGTTCGCCTTCGCTATTGCGATATACCTGATGATGCGAAACATACCCTCTATGGATAGTGGCACCGGCTCCGCGAGGGACTACTTCTCGTCACTTTTTGGGTTGCTCCGCAAACGTGCAATGATCATATTGGTGGCCGTGACCGCGCTACGAAGCATGGGACAAAGCGCCGTTATTTCTTTTCTGCCCGTTTACCTTTTGGAAGACCTCTCGTTCTCGCTGGGGCGGATTGCCCTGTACATGGCGGGCGCGCAGCTAGTAGGCATAGCCGCCCAGCCAATAATGGGCTACCTATCAGACAAGTTTGGTCGCAAGGTAGTGTTAATACCGACCCTGACGGTTCTGGGCCTGCTCTACATTGTTCTGAAGTTCGCAGAACCGGGGCCACAGCTCCTGCTAACGATACTGGCCATGGGCGCGTTCCTGTATTCGCTGCACGTGATATTCATTGCCGCCGCCGTCGATGTGGCTGAGGGTGAGGCGCAGTCTACGGTGGTGTCGCTGATTTACGGCGCGAGCTTCTTCGGCACATTATCGCCCTTCGTGGCGGGTCTTATCGTGGACGCCTCGGTTACCAGTAACGCCTTCATTTACGCAGCAGTAGTGAGTCTGGCCAGCGTGGCGCTATTCGCCTTCGTGAAGCTGCCCAAGACTGTCAATCAGTTGGCTGGTTCGTCAGGGCATTAGGCTCTCGGGCTGATGGCAGGCCGCTGAAAAGAAAGGCCCGCTCTTGGTTCAGAGCAGGAAAAAACGGGAGTGTGGCTGCTATGATCACGTTTGTGGTGAACCTGTCGAACACCTGGGCCTCAGTGGCGATGGTATCTCAGTTTGTTATTACTGACGCTATCCCTGTATCAGAACCACTTCGCGCTGCACAGCGGTGGTGATGCGCGGCCCGTCCTCGGCTATGAATATGTCTATCTCGGAGCGCACACCGAACTCGCCTGGCAGGTAGATGCCCGGCTCGATGGTGACGGCGATCCCCGGCATTAGAATGCGAGTGTCGTAGGTCTCCCAACTGTCCAGGTTCACGGCGTTGCTGTGGACCTCTCTGCCAAGGCTGTGTCCCAGTCGGTGGTTGAAGTAGTCACCGAAACCAAGGTCGGATATGAAATCCCTGGCAGCCTTGTCCAGCTCCCAACCCTGTATCTCGCGCCCCTGTCGGAAGGCGTCTTCCAGCACACGCACCGCCGCATCACGACCGCCTATCACAGCGTCGAAGACCTGCTGATGCCGTTCGGGCACCCGGTCGCCGACGTAAGCCGTCCAGGTGATGTCGCCGAACATGGCGTCCTGGTAAGGCTGGCGAGCCCACAGGTCGATTAGCACCCAGTCGCCGGGCTTTATCACTGAGCAGTTTTCCCCAGTGGGCTCGAAGTGTGGGTCTGCAGCATGAGCGTTGGCAGCCACCACCGGACCGTCCGTAACCTCAAGGCCCTCTTCCACGAAGCGGTCTCGTATAAACTGAGCGATGTCGTGTTCCGTCGGCCCGGATTCCAGCGTATCCCCAATGCGCTTGAATGCCTCCATGACGATGGCGCTGAGCTTATCCGCCGCCACCTGGTGAGACTGAAGCTGCGTGTCGTCCCAGCGTTGGGTGGCGTACTGCAGCAGGTCTGCCGAGGAGACGACCTCCACACCCAGCCCGCGCACGAACTCCAGCGTGCCGGCGTCTACCTTCGACACCCTGGGCAGCAGACCATTGGGCGAGTACTCCATGGCGATGCGCAGGCCCCCAGAAAGCATGCCGGTTAGCTTGACCGTCATGTCTTCCCGACCCGCGAACAGCATAGTGTCCAGTCCCAGATGCACGAATCGTCCCTGATCGACGTACGCCACCAGGAGCTGCGACGTTCCGCTGGCGGGAATCCATAGCCAGCAGGGGCGCGTTACGTTGGCAATAGGCCCCACGGTGTCCCAGAAAATCGGGTTCATGCCTCTGTAGTCGTACAGCAGCCAGCCGGATAGGTCGTGGTCGGCCATGTACTCCTGAGCCTGGGCGATTACGGTCTGGACTGACATATTTTGCATACTCCGCCGTGTTTGTCCTAACGCAATAAGAAAGGGCAGGTTCGTTGGCTGACCTCAATTTACCACAGTGGGTTCTGGGGTACACGTCGGTTCACGGCACCTGGGAGGGCACAGCGCTGAGCACCGCGAGTCATTTTTGGGCCTATCCTCCGACTGGCTCAGGACGAACGGATCTTAATCCTTACGTTACGTTCGTGGAGAGCTTGTCGAAACGCAGGTCTAAAAACAACTCTTGTTACAAAACATGGCTACAGCATGGACCGAATGACACCACCGTCCACCTGAATTGTGGTGCCGGTGATGTAACTCGCGGCGTCGGATGCCAGGAAAACAACCAGGTTAGCCAGCTCCTCAGGGCGGCCGATGCGACCCATGGGAATCATCTTGTTCAGTCCTGCCAGGGCCTGCTCGTGCGTAATGCCGGTGGACTGAGCCCTGCTCTCCACCACCTCCATCATTCGGGCAGTCTCCAGGTAACCAGGGGCCACATTGTTCACCAGTATGCCGTCTTTGGCGACCTCGTCGGCTAGGGTCTTGGCAAACCCCAGCGCTCCCAGTCGCGTGGCGGCGGAAAGCATCAGGTTCTCGATGGGTTGCTTTACTGAGCTGGCGAAAATGTTAATGATGCGGCCGCCGCCTGAACGCCGCATATGAGGCAGTGCCTCGCGGCTCATGCGGGCGAAGAACATTAGAGATAGCTGAATGGCCTGCTCCCACTGCTCCTCAGTGGCGTCCTGAGCGCTGGCGGCAGGTGGTCCGCCAGAGTTATTAACCAGTATGTCTAGACTGCCAAAGTGTTCGACGGTTTGGGCTACCAGCGACTTCACGTCATCGTAGCTGGACAGGTCTCCCGCCACAGGCAACACTTCGCTGCCCGTCTCCTGGCTAATCTCCCGTGCCGCCTGCTGCAGCGCCTCCGCGTTGCGGCTGCAAATGGCCACGCGCGTGCCCTCGTTCGCCAAGCCTATCGCGCACGCCCGGCCCAAGCCCTTGCTACCTCCGCCGACGATAGCGACCTTTCCCCTCAATCCAAGTTCCATAGCTTTTGCCCTCCATTGTAACGGCTGTCTGCTGCCATTTATGATTAATATTACAGGAAAGGTCTAAACTTATAGGCGTGAATTCCCGTTGTATAGGGTATGAAAACGCACCTGGACTACGGGCCAATATCACCAGAATCGTACTTCTATTGTAATGGGAATCACGCCTTTGGTAATATTGGCGTAATTTTTACGCCTGCCCCGTGAGCACGGGTATATTCGGCTGGTCGTTTAGAGGTTGGGATTTTATTTCCGGCTAATCGCCCTGTATTGAGCCCCAAATTGAGGCCCAATGAAAAAGGAGATCGACGATGCCCCAGCAAAATGTAATTCTTAAGGTGATCACCAGGGAAGACGTATCCCGCATAAATCAGTGGCTAAAGGATACCGAGATATCCGAGAGTTGGTTCGGGCGCTATGCCTACGGTGACCCAGCGCATCTGGGATATCACCCGGAAGAGATGGAGAAGGCCTCTGACGCCGAATGGCAAAGGGTTTTCGACAACCCCGAGCACCGCATCATGTCCATTTACAACCAGAGTAATGAGCACATAGGCGAAATACACATCGCCATCGAAGAGTCCCTCGCGGATGGCCAACTCTCCCTCCTCATTGGCCGAAAGGACCTGTGGCATCAGGGCTACGGCACGGCTGCCACGAATGCCTCCCTGGAGTTGGCATTCAACGAGTACGGCTTGTATCGAATTTGGGTAGACATACCCGAATACAACGAGGCAGCGCGGCACATGTTCGACCGCCTGGGCTTCGTGCACGAGGGCACGCTGCGCAAGAGCCGCCCGCATGAAGGCGCCCGCTTCGACTCGGTGATCATGGGCATTCTGGGCTCCGAGTACACGCAACGAGCGGAGGATTTGGGCACCCAAGCACATAATGTATAATCGATAAAAGCCGCCGCGTGACCTGCTTCACCTGGCGCAAAATGCACATCGTGTAAATAGGGGCGCTCGAAGTTCGGGCAGCCCCTATTTCTTGCCCCTTTAGCTGGAGGAACCAAATGCTTTACGACGCGGAATCCGGCGATTTCACGCTGGTTGCCGGCGGTGACACTATGATCACCCGCAAGCTATCCGTCTTTCAAGAGGAAGCTTTTCTAGGACTTAAAAGCCTTTTCCAGGATGCCGACGTGCGCTTCACGAATCTCGAGATGCTCATGCATGAGTTCGAGCACTCCCCTGGGGCCGCGGGCGGTACCTTCACTGGCTCAGACCCCAAGAACTTGCGGGAACTTGAGTGGCTCGGCATTAACCTGGTCTCCTGCGCCAACAACCACAGTTACGACTACGGCGAGGGCGGCGTATTAACCAACCTGCGCCACTTGCGAGGCTCCAAACTCGTATATTCGGGCACCGGCCGCAACCTGAGCGAGGCCCGCGCACCAGGATACCTGGACACGCCCCAGGGGCGGGTCGGACTTGTTTCCGCATCCTCGACGTTCTCCGAATCGGGGCGCGCCCTCGACCAGCGGCCCGACATCAAAGGTCGTCCGGGTCTCAACCCACTAAGGTTCAGTGAGACGCATACGGTGGACCGCCCGGCCTTTAACGAGTTACACCGCATATCTTCAGGGCTTGGCCTCGAAGCCCAAAAGGACGCACAACGTCGGTTTAGACCCAAAGGGATGGTGCCGGACGACACCGATACCGAGTTCCGGTTCATGGGCAAGAAGTTCATGCTTGGCGAGGGGTTTGGCATCACCACCCGGCTGAATGCCAGGGACTTGGAAGGCAATCTAAAGTGGGTTAGGGACGCCCGACGCATGTCCGATTGGGTGGTAGTTTCCGTGCACTGCCACGAAAGCGCCGACAACAGGGACCGTCCGCCGGAGTTCCTGGTCGACTTCGCCAAAAAATGCATCGATGAAGGCGCAGACGTTTTTATCGGGCACGGTCCGCACGTTACCAGGGGAATCGAGATTTACAAAGACAAGCCCATCTTCTACAGCCTGGGCAACTTCATTTTCCAGAACGACACGGTGCGCTGGCAACCGTCTTTCAACTATGAACTTATGAAGCTGAATACCGAGGCCACGCCAGCCGACTTCTATGACGCCCGTAGCGAGCTAGACTCCATTGGGTTTCCAGGCGACTCGATTTACTGGGAGAGCGTCGTCATCAAATGCGAGTTTCGCAAACGGCGCATGCACCAGATAACGTTGCATCCAATCGACCTGGGCTACGGCAAGCCCCGTGGCCAGCGAGGTCGACCTATGCTGGCGGGGCCCGACATTGCCAAAAAGGTTCTGGAGCGCATGCAGCGTCTGTCCAAGCCCTTTGGCACGGCCATCAAGGTGGAAAAGGGAGTGGGTGTGTTGAAGCTGTAGGGTTCGGGTTGGAGGCTAAAGCAAAGCCTTTTTTAGCCGTTGGGGTTCGCCCAACACCGACTTTCTGAATCTATGCTGGTACGCAACACACATTAGAAATCAAAAAGGCAGCTCTTGGCCCATGCCGCGCTCCTTGGCGATGTTATACACCCGCATCCCGGTGGTAAGGTCCTCAAGCGCTAGCCCTTGCGACTCAAACAAGGTAATCTCTTCATCCGTGTTTCGACCCTTGGCCCGTCCCGCAATTACGTCCGACAGATTGTGGATCTGCTCCCAGCGAATCGTGCCGAATTCTATCGGATAGATCAGATCACCGCACTCCAGTTTGGCCTGTTCTATGTCGTCAGTGACAACAACATCCGAGCGACGAACTGCTTCAGCGTCCAACTCTCTACGCATCCAGTGGTTAGCCCCGGCGGCGTTGATGTGGGTTCCTGGCGAAAGCCACTCGCCTTCCAGAACGGGACGCGAAGTGCTGGTCATGGTTATTACAACATCGGCATCCTTTACGCAGGCCTCGCCCGACTCCACGGCAGAAACGTCGATTCCCAGCGACGCACTCATGTCTGTTGCAAATTTTTCCCGATTTTCCGGCTTACGGCTAAAAACACGAGCATATTTAATGTCCCTGACTTTGCATACCGCCTCAAGCTGCGTTCGCGCCTGGTAGCCTGACCCTATAACGCCCACGCTGGACGCATCTTCACGAGCCATGTACCTGGTGGCGACGCCGCTGGCTGCTCCGGTGCGAATCTGCCCCAGGTCCGACGCCTCCATTACTGAGAGAAGCTCGCCCGTTTCAGTGCTGGAAAGCTGCAGGTAGAATTTGACCGGGTAGCCTCGTGCCACGCCATAAGACTTGAAGCCCATGACGCCAACTCCCGGAGCCGCGCCTGCCATGAAGTTCAAAACGCCGGTGGGAAGGCGCAACCGCGAGCGAGGACTGTTGGTGGCAGTGCCTTCCGCCAGTAGCCTGAAGCTCTCTTCCACGGTTTCCAGAGCCATGTCCATAGTCAGGATTTCGTTAACGTCTTTTTCCGTGAGAAATATTGCCAATCTAAGCTCCCTAAGTTAATTGAGGATATTTGAAGGGCTAAAGTGAGACTAGACTTCGTCTTTGAGCATGTAGAAGTGGTTGAGCGGCCCGTGACCGTGACCAACCGCTGCGGCGTTCCGTATGGCGTTAGTGATGTAACGCTTTGCCGCTGGTACTGCCTCCCGGAGGGGCAAGCCTTTGGCCAGATTAGCGGCTATGGCCGAAGCGAAGGTGCATCCGGTGCCGTGGGTGCTGGTGCTCTCGATTCGCTGGGCCGTAAACGCCCGGAACTCGTTGCCGTCGTACAGGATGTCCGTAGGGGGACCGTCCAGGTGGCCGCCTTTTACCACGGCTGCCTTGGCTCCCATGATGACCAGTTCTTTGGCGGCCCACCTTGCGTCGTCCAGGTTTTCCACCGGGCGGTTGACCAGGACGGCTGCCTCGGGTGCGTTGGGCGTAATGACGAACGCCATGCGCAGCAGGATTCGGCGCATGGCGTCCACGGCCTCTTCCTGAAGCAACCTGTCGCCGCCCTTGGCTATCATGACGGGGTCCACTACGACGTTGGTAAGGTTGTGCTCTTTGATCTTCTCGGCTACCACGCGAATGATGTCTGAACTGGAAAGCATTCCAATCTTCACCACGTCGGCTCCTATGTCGGTGACGATGGCGTCGATCTGGCTGGCGATAAGGCTCGTGGGCAGTTCGAATACCTCGGTGACGCCGGTGGTGTTCTGCGCGGTGATTGCCGTGATGGCGGATGTCCCGTAAACGCCATGAGCCGCAAATGTCTTTAGGTCGGCCTGAATGCCGGCCCCGGCTCCGGAGTCCGACCCGGCTATTGTCATTACCGTGGGTATTCTGGTCATCTCATTACTCTCGGGGACTGTTTTGGGGGTGGGCATGAACGCTAAAAAGGATACCACTAAACGCCATACACATGGTCTCCCAGCCGGCGACAAACAGAGGCGACCTGCCTAATCCGAAGTCCGCTTTTCTTCTTCCTCTTGCTTACGAATCTTCTCCGATCGCTTTCGGAGGATGTTTTGCAAATTGCGTACGCCAGTTCCGGAGACAGCCATTTTGCGGCGCTTCCTTCGTTTAGACTCCCGCTTCTCGCCTTTGGTTATGTGATGGTTGTTCATTTTTCTCGTCTGACCTCGCCAATCCCGGCCTATTCGTCCGGCCACGATTCTCCGTGATAAGCCGACTCCCAGAACTGGTACTCGTATCGCAGCGCCGTGTGAAATAACCTGTCGATATTCATTAGTCTATCGCCCTCATTCAGGGAATCAATGTGACCCTCCATCCAGTTTACCAGGCCCCCCAAAACGTCTGGGCTGTGCAGTCCGATCCACTCTCGGTAGACCGGATTCGACGGACTCTTGCCTGCTTCCAGGAAGCGAGTACCCCAGTCCAGATACGTGCCCTCGGTCACATAAAGAATGGTTATGATATCTTCGAACCGGCCATCCATAGCCGTGCGCACCATGAAATCGCCCAATGCTTGGGTCGTTGGGGAGGCGCTGGCCGATGAGTACTGCTCCTTTGAGGCGCCAAGCTGCTCGAAGAATCTCACGAACAGGTCGTTTTCTGGATTCAGGATACCCTTGAGGAACTGGTTAAGCACATCCGCCGCTTCGAAATCCGGGGCCTTGGCCATGGCTACGGCGGTGGCCATTACCAGGTCGTTCACGAACACATAGTCCTGAAGAAAGTACCTGGTAGACCTCTCGGTGGACAGCCTGTCTTCGCCCAACTCCACGATAAACGGATGGGTGACCACCCTCTCCCAAAGATTTCTGTATTTGTACCTGAGGTCTTGTGTCAGAGACATGTTATCTCCCAAATGAAAAGCGTTATTGGGGGTCAGCACCTGCCAGCAATTGAGGTTGCTTTCCGGCCTGCCCTTCGACAAGCTCAGGGCAAACGGGTCTCCCTGTGACGTTTGCGGTGAGCCTGTCGAACCGCTTTGCCATGCCTAGTTCCATAAGTATTTGTGGCTATTTTGAATCTTCAAACTGACTGGTAAAGGCCTTGGAAGCGTCCATCTCCTCCGCCAACAGGCCGTTGTCGTGCATCCAGTCGGCGAAACTCTGCCATCTGGACGAGTCCTGCTCGCCGAAGTCGGCCTTGGATGTCTTCCAGACCGGCTTAAGAAGATCGGCGCCAGGCCTCTCGATGGCAACGTCCACCTCCTCACCTTGAGCGCTACGCAGAAGAACATCCACTCCGGCTTGCGGATCGGCGAGGGCATCCGCATACCCACGGCGAACCGCCCTGAGGAACCGCTCGACAACCTGGGGGTCCTGGGCTAGCTTATCCTCACTGGCCACCATTACCAACTCGTAGTAGTCAGGCACTCCCCACTCCTCCAACCTGAGGACAACAACGGGGTAACCCGCGTTCTCCAGTAGGATGGTTTCGTGAGTCCAATAGGCCCCCACCACGGCGTCCACAGTGCCACTTATCAGAACAGGCGCCAGGTCAAATCCCACGTTCACCAGTTCCACATCACCGAGTCCAACCAGGCCGTCATACTTCAGCATGGTATCTAGCAACGACTCGCCGGTGGGTAGGCCGGCGTAGCCGACCTTCTTGCCTTTGAGGTCGGCGGGACGCGTTATGCCAGAGGACGCCAGCGCAACGACTGAGTTGAGCGGGTGTTGCACCATTCCTGCAATGGACACTACCGGCACCCCCTGCGCCCGGGCCATCAGCAATTCTGGCTGGTAACTGATGCCAAAGTCGTCGCTGCCTGCCCCAACCGTTTGCAGCACGGTGGACGGGTCCACAGGGGTATACATATTCACAACCAGGTTTTCCTCGGCAAAGTAGCCCTTCTCCTCTGCTATGAACAGGCCAAGGTGATTGGAATTGGGATACCAGTCCAAAGCCAATTTTACGGAGACCTGGTCGGATTCCCCGGCCCCGCAGGCTATTGAGGCCAGCATCAACAGGCCAACAGATGCTGCGAGCAAACCTCTGACGTTTATTTTCATTTCTGTCTCCCCCCTAAAATTAAACACCAACATATGCCGACTAAAATTTCTTATCCCGAATTTTCAAGCGCCCGTTTGCGGCGCTCCGTGTGCCACCAGGGTATAACCAGCCTCTCCACCAGTCCCACAAACAAGAAAAGAAGAATGCCCATTGCCGATAGCACCACGATGGCCGCAAAAACCCGCTCTGTGAGGAACTGAGGCTTGGAGCGAATCATCAGATAGCCCAGGCCGGCGCTGGACCCTACCCACTCACCAATGACAGCGCCTATTACGCTGAACGTCATGGCGATCTTGGTGCCTGAGAACAAAAAAGGCAGCGATGATGGAAACTGCACTTTCATGAATATGTCTCGACGGTTTGCGCCCAGCGTCCGCATCAGGCTCACCATATCCGGGTCCGCCGACTTCAGGCCGTCCACCATATTTACAACTATGGGAAAGAATGCGATCAGGGCCACCACGATTACCTTGGGCGCAAGACCATACCCAATCCAAATAAGGAGCAGCGGGGCCACCGCTATGATCGGTATCGTCTGAGACGCGATGACGAAGGGGTATATTGCCCGCTCCAGGGTGCGAGAGAAGGCGATCATCGAGGCTAGCGCAACCCCGGAGGCCAGCGCTAGTCCGAAGCCTACCAGCACCTCTACGAGGGTTACCCAGGCGTGGCGGCTGAGGAGCGCGGCACTTTCGACCAACGTAGCTGCGATAACCACGGGTGAAGGCAGTAGCCATTTCTGCACGTCGAATATGCGGACGTAACCCTCCCACAACGCCAACAGCGCCAGGATTATCAATAAGGAAGGCAGCCAACTGAAGCTGAAGCCTTTGATCATGCCAAGCACCCCGACACGAGGCCTGTTGCTAGACATCGGTCACCTCGCTACGCACCGAGGCTAGAAGCTGAGCCTTCAGTTCAACGAATCTTGGTTGAGTGACCATTTCGGCATGACGAGGACGGGCCAGGTCTATCACCTGGACTAGCTTCATACGACCGGGCCTGCTAGACATTACGTAGACGCGATCTGAAAGGAATATTGCCTCATCCACATCGTGGGTGACTAGCACAATCGTCTTCTGGACACGCCGCCACATGCCCAACAGCCACTCCTGAATCTGCGAACGAGTCAGGGCGTCCAGAGCGCCGAAGGGCTCATCCAGAAGGAAGACTTCTTGATCTGCCAGGACGGTGCGCAGAAAGGCCGCTCGCTGCCGCATGCCGCCAGACAGGGCATGTGGATACTCGTTCTCAAACCCAGTCAGGCCAAACTCTTCCAATAGGGCGCGTGCCCGCGCATGGGCCTCGCTCTTCGATACGCCTTGCAGCTCCAGGCCGATAATGGCGTTGTCCAGAACCGAACGCCAGGGCATCAGGAGATCACGCTGCTGCATGTAGCCGACCTCGCCCAGACGGCGCTCTTCCACGCGACCATTCAGGGAGATTGAGCCCTCCGATGGCTGGTCCAGGCCAGCGATGATATTCAGGAGGGTGCTCTTGCCACACCCACTGGGGCCTATGACGCTGACGAGCTCACCGTCGGAAGCGTAGAAGTCGACGCCTTTAAGCACCGCCAGCGGCGTGCCGCTCTGCATGAAGCTCTTGGACACCCCCTGGACCTGAATCGCAGGCTGAATACTGGATTCAGCCGCTTCTGCGTTCATCGTCAACCCCTCTGGACTTTGCGCATCTACTGCCATAAAAAAAACCGCCCATTAATCTGGGCGGCCTCAAGTCCACGGGATCATCCATCCCTCCGCTGGCATTACCCAGATCAGGTTTTTGGGGTCGCTCCGATATGTCGGAGCCTCTCAGCCTGGCGTAACCAAGCTCCCCCCGGGTGTAACTATCTATATTATGGATTGCTGGCCCAAGTCTAACCAAGGACGAACCAAGTGTCAACAAAGTTCCGGAGCGGCCTTCCATACCGCTGGACAGTCGAATGCTCGGTGATACAATTAGCCGTAAGGAAAACCCATTTGACTTACCCCACCGAATTAAAGACGGAAGCCGAGATAAACGAACTCATGCAGCCACTGGCTCAGGCGGCCGTGGCGCTGGGCGTTAACCTTACTGGCACACAGCTTACGCAGTTCCATACCTACTACGAAGAATTAATCCAATGGAACAGTCGCGTCAATCTAACCGGCATCACGGAGTGGCACGAGGTGTTAACAAAGCACTTCCTAGACTCGCTCTCGGTGTGCCTGGCAATTCCCGATGATATGAAATCGGGCGGTGCTTTTCTGGACGTTGGCGCGGGGGCCGGCTTCCCAGGCATTCCAATTCGTGTCGCCTACCCAGGTATTCGGGGCACACTGCTGGACTCCACGGCCAAGAAAACGGCTTTTCTTACACACCTTATAGACGTGTTGGCTTTGGACGGCATAACGGTGATTACCGACCGTGCGGAAACCTTGGCCCGAGTTCCGGAGCATCGTGAAGGCTATAACCTGGTATTTGGCAGAGGCGTGGCCAACATGGCTGTGCTGGCCGAGCTTACCCTCCCGTTTGCCCGTGTCGGCGGGTTCGTAATCGCGCAAAAGCTTATCAATGCCGAGGACGAAATAGCCGCCGCGTCGCACGCCTTCCAATCTTTGGGAGGTGAGCTGAAAAAGATCATACCTGTGGCCCAAAAGGGTCTGGAGAACAGGGCTCTGGTCGTGATAGAAAAGACCAGTCCGACACCCGAAAGGTATCCCAGAAGGCCGGGCATCCCTGCCAAGAGGCCTTTGTAAGAACGTTAGTGAAGCCAAAAGCCCGCATGGCCCAACAGGCTCAACACGAACGGTAAATTCTCTTCACGCCGGGCTTCCACAAGGGGGCCTGCGAGGTTTCACCCTTCTCACACAATCTGTAAATACGAGCAAATAGACAACCTGTATGGAATCATCGCAACCTAAGTCTCTCCGGCCGCAGGGCGTTTCCCTTAAGAGGCGTTTCTTGTCTCTGCCTTCCCTGCTGTCATTTGCGGTCGTCGCAGTGCTGCTTATTTTCCTTATGAGCAGATTTAGCCTGGACTGGGAGGCTACATGGGCAAGCATCCGCAGCATAAACATATGGATGTACCTCGCGGCCATTGGCATGTATTTCGCCAGCTTCTGGTTTCGGGGAATGCGATGGCAACTGTTGGCCCGAAACACTGGCGCATTAACGTCCGATGAAGGCAAGGTGCCTTCAACTTTCCTCTCGGCTCAGTTCATCCTCATAGGTTGGTTCGTGAACTCCGTGATGTGGCTGCGCCTGGGCGACGCCTACAGGGCTTACCTCTTCGCCCACGAATCCAAGGGCAGCTTCTCCTGGAGCCTGGGTACCATTCTGGCGGAGCGTATCGCCGATATCGCCACAATTTTGGTAGTGCTGGTGATTAGCATCGCCGCATTGACGATAACTCATGAAGACAAGACTGCCAGGCTGTTGTTGCTTGCTGCCCTGGCAGGCCTTGGAATTTCTCTTGTGCTCCTGCTGGCAATGCGTTACTACGGCCAGCGTCTGGCACAACTCCTCCCAAAGCGATTCGAAACGGCATACACCCGTTTTCAGCAGGGAACATTGGGCAGCTTCAAGCAACTGCCGGCCGTGTTTCTGTTGGGCCTCATTGGGTGGGCCTTGGAAATCGGCCGCCTATATTTCGTCGTCGCGGCATTAGGGGTGGATGCGCCCCTGGCCCTCATACCAATCGCGGCGGCGGGACACGCAATCCTGAGCGCTGTGCCCACACCCGGCGGCTTGGGCGTCGTGGAGCCCGGTATCATCGGCCTTCTACTTATAAGCCTGGAAAGAAGTGAGGCTGTTTCCATAGTCCTGGTGGACCGTTCCATTACCTACCTTAGCGTGATAGCACTGGGTGGCTTACTGTTTCTAATCATGCATATAACCTCCAAGAAGAGGAATCGTCTTTCTGAATCTCCCATTGGTCCCATTTAACAGGAAAATCCGACTGGGAAAATGGCAGATTAAACGCATAATTTCTATTAAAAGTTATTAAACGAAATCGGAAATTAAAATTCTGTTTATTTATTCTTGACATAGTGCGCTTTAAGGGGTAAACTCGCCCACAATACGGTAAAAATTGCGGGAGGCGATAAAATATATGCTGAAAGAGGAAGCTAGGAAAACTGTAAGCCATGTTGTCACACGGCCGGGACGAAAACATGGTGATGCTGACGTTATCATTCCGGTGGCGGATGCGCTGGCCACAGTGCCGGGAATTCCTCAGAAAGAGGAAGACGTAGCCTTCTACAGCCGCGTATATCCGATCGAATCCCAGAATATCGAAAAGGCCGCAGACCGAGAATGGGTCTGGACCGTTTACACCGAAGACATCCTAAAGTACCGCGCGCGCCACGACGAGCTAAATGAGCCGTTGGTGAGCGCCGCTCTAACCAGTGGTGACATTGCCCCAACAGGCACTGTGGATTCCGACTTGGACGCAGGTCTTACGGAAATGATCCGCCTCAAGGGCCGCGAGCTTGGATTCGGCGAGGTTGGATTCGCCAAATTCGACCACAAATATGCCTACGCTAGCAAGAAGCGCTGGGTTAAATACGAGCACGTAATATGCCTAGCCCTTGAGCAGGATTACACTCAGACTCAGAGCATCCCCAGCCTGCAGGCTGAGTTTGCCCACTTCGGTACCTACGAGATCGAAGGCGCATTGGCCCTGGACCTTGCAGACTACATTCGAAGCCTTGGCTACCACGCCCAGGTGCATAGCCCCAATGACAACAGTGGCGCCTACATTCCTATGTTCGTAGCCGCCGGACTTGGCCAGCTTGGCGCCAATGGCCAGCTTCTTTCGCCTCACTTCGGCTCCCGTGCCCGATTGGCGATGATCACGACCGACGCACCCACGATGTACGACGAGCCAATCGACTACGGCGTACACCAGTTCTGTCAGGAATGTCAGGTATGCGTAAACCGCTGCCCTGGCCGAGCCCTGGTAAAGCAGAAGGTATGGTGGCGCGGCGCAGAGAAGAACAAGCTGATCTACGAGCGGTGCCGACCAGTAATGGCCCGATACGAGGGTTGCGGCGTCTGCATGAAGGTTTGCCCCATCCAGAAGTACGGCATGCCTGAAGTCATGAAGCACTACGTCGAGACTGGCGGAGGAATCCTTGGTAAGGACTCCCACAACCTGGAGGGCTACGCCTTCGAGGACGGCACGTATTTCGGCCCTGGTGAGCTCCCGCAGTTCAATCGTCAGTTCTTCGAAATTCCTCACGGAACGAAGTCTGACTGGCTGTTTGAGCAGTTCAAGGAAAGGCTCGACAAGGAAATGCTTTCAACTGAAGAGATCATGGACTTCGCAGTTGAACTGAAGAAGATTGTTGACGCCGGCCACACCACCCGAGGCGACGAGTAATCTACCGCATCGGTTTGGTTGTTGATAACCTAAGGTAAAATTAGGGCCGGTCCGCCGTCAGGCAGGTCGGCCCTTTGTTATGCCCTATATTAAGTAGGAGGTGGATAGCGGATGTTCGACAAAGCGCAGATAGATAACCTATTCTCAGACCTGGATCAGGAATGGCGAGGTAAGCCCGACTACGAAAAGCTTCACAGAGATGTGGACCTGGGTATCGCACTGTTCGACTCTGGTCGGGCGATGGAAAACCTGGACAGCAGAGCTGTAGCTTTGATTGAGAAACACAAGCCTGCCTAGACTCCGACCAACCCGGAGATATTTTATAGGGAGCGCGGAAGTCCGCGCTCCCTATTTTTTTATTCGGAAACTTCCACCATATACCCTGCCCTGCTATAATCAGGCGATTTTACCGACCAGGTCTACTGGCAAAGCCATAATCGGTCACAAGCCCACATCGATAAGGCTGGCGTGACTGTCGACCAATAACTGATTACTAACGTACAGGAGATTCGAATGTCAACAGAGACGAGGCAAGACCCCCGGCATAAAAGCAAAGTGGTAGTGGACGGGCCTGACAGGGCGCCAGCACGTTCCATGCTGCGGGCGGTAGGCCTGCAGGACGACGACTTCAACAAGCCCTTCGTGGCAATTGCCAATCTGGCCAGCGACGTTACTCCATGCAACGTGCACCTGGACAGGCTGGCGCATAAGGTCAAGCAAGGAGTCCGAGATGCCAATAGCGTGCCCTTTATGTTCGGCACCATCACCATCAGCGACGGGATCTCCATGGGAACCGAAGGCATGAAGGCGTCTCTGGTCAGTCGAGAGGTCATTGCCGACTCAATCGAGACCGTGACCTTCGGAGAGGGCATGGACGGCCTGATAGTCGTAGCAGCCTGCGACAAGAACATGCCAGGCGCAATGATGGCCATGGCCCGTCTCAACGTCCCGTCTCTCTTCTTCTACGGCGGCGCAATATTGCCCGGCAGCTACAAGGGCGACGACATCAACATCCAGGACATGTTCGAGGCATGCGGTGCGTATTCCAGGGGCAATTTGAGTATCGAAGAGTTGATTGCCATGGAGCGGGTGGCCTGCCCAGGCGAGGGTGCATGCTCAGGTATGTTCACTGCCAACACAATGTCGTCGGCCATCGAGGCCATGGGGATGTCCATACCGGGCGCGGCATCCATACCGGCGGTGGACCCACGAAATGAGGATATGGCCACAAGGGCCGGTCAGGTACTCCAGAACATGCTGGAGAAGGGAATCAATCCTCGGGATATCATGACTCGCAAAGCCTTCGAGAACGCCATTACTGTGGCGATGGCCATGGGCGGCTCCACCAACGTGGTGCTGCATATGCTGGCCATAGCCCACGAAGCCAACGTGCCGCTGACCATAGACGACTTCACCGAGATTGGCGACCGCACCCCTTACTTGACCGACCTACGACCAGCGGGGCGGTATGTTATGGCTGACGTGGACAAGGCGGGCGGCGTTCCGGTAATCATGAACCAGCTTCTGGAGGCAGGACTTCTCCACGGCGACTGCTTGACTGTCACAGGCAAGACCATCGCCGAAAATCTACAGGAGTTCACCACCAAGCCCGATAGTCGAGTTATATACCCGGCTTCGTCTCCGCGTAGCGCCACCGGAGGCCTGGTAATCCTAAAGGGCAACCTGGCTCCTGACGGTGCGGTCATCAAGGTGGCAGGCACCAAGCATGTGCAGCACGAAGGACCAGCGCGGGTGTTCGACGGCGAGCGAGCGGCCTTCGACGCCGTTGTAAACGGCGACATCAAGGACGGCGACGTACTCATCATTCGCTACGAAGGCCCCAAAGGCGGCCCCGGAATGCAGGAGATGCTCTCGGTGACGGGTGCCATCATGGGCGCGGGCCTGGGCGAAACGACTATGCTAATTACTGACGGTCGCTTCTCCGGCGCGACGCGCGGACCATGCATTGGCCACGTGGCTCCAGAGGCCATGGTGGGCGGCCCCATCGGCCTGCTGCGGGAGGGCGATATCGTTGTGATGGACGCCGGGAAGAAGCAGTTGGACGTAAAGCTTTCCGATGCGGAATTGGCACAACGCGCCACCGAGTGGAAGGCCCCTCCGCCCAACTATACGACCGGCGTTCTGGCCAAATACGCCAAGATGGTGTCTTCAGCATCCATTGGCGCTGTAACAACGGCTGACCTTTAACGACGAACTAGGGCTTTTCCCATCCTATTCCTTCCCCAAAGGTGGGAGGAATAGGATGGGAATTTCTTGCCTATCCAGAACCTCTGCATCCAACTCGCCTGATTCTTGTCATCCAGATATCCGTGGAAATCCCTTAGTGCTTGTGATACATTGCACTTATGACGGGTACGACTGAAATCACAACCTCTGGTGGGCCCGAGGGCAGGAGCATTGGCTCCATAGTCAGGTACGTCCTTTTTGCTGTAAGCGCCGTCATGATGGCCGTCACGCTATACATGGTGTTCTTCTGGGTGCCCACAGAACTCAACCTGGGCGTCTCGCAGCGCATCTTCTACTTCCACGTACCACTTGGCTGGTTGGGCATGCTATCCATCATGGTTGTTGCAGTTGCCAGCATCATGCACCTGATCACCGGCAAGGCGAAGTGGGACGACATGGCCTACTCCACTGCAGAGTTGGGTGTGCTGTTCGCCACCCTCATTCTGGTCACTGGATCGATTTGGGCAAGAGGCGACCTGGGCTGGTGGTGGACGTGGGACGCGAAGCTAACCACAACGCTGGTTCTCTGGTTCATATATGTGGGTTACCTCATGGTGCGAGCTTACTCCCCCAAGGGTTCACAGGGCGCTCGCTACGGGTCTGTCGTTGCGCTAATCGGCGCAGTGGATGCCCCGATTATATACATGGCGACAGTGTGGTGGCGGACCGCACACCCGGAGTTAAATGTGGGGCCAGTGGCCAACGAAGGAGACTCCATCGGCTCTTCGAAGATCTACATCACCTTACTGGTGTCGACCCTTATGTTCACTACCCTCTACATATATATGTTGATCGAACGCTACTCTATGAGACGAACGGAAGCAGCCCTTGATGAAGTTCATCAGATATTCAATTAACTTGCTCCGATTAACCGGAATCTCGGCGGCTGTGGCCCTCATCCTATTAGCGTCGATGACGGCCACAGCAAAGGTGGCCCATGCCTCCGGCGTTGTCCAGCAGAACCTACGCGGCGAATCAGAGTTGCCATGGCTGTTCGCTGTGTACATGATTACCTGGGCTGTTTTCTTCGGCTATATTTTCATGATATCCCGACGACAGCGCGAAATGAGTAAAGAGATTGAAGCGTTAAAACGTGCGCTGGCGGACAGGGAAAGCAAGAGCTAGATCGGCGACTGTAAATTACTGGGGAAGCGGAGGAAGGCTGGTAAATGGCTGAAGGACCAGATATGAATCAAGGGTACTCTGAAAGGCTGCTCGAGGACGACGTCCAGGGAGGCTTCTTCGCCGGCAAGGGCAAACTGATTGCTGGCGCGTTGGTGCTCCTGGTGGCGTTGGGCTATTTCGGCTTCATGGCGTTTCAAAGCGCTTCGGTCTACTACTACACCGTCAGTGAGCTGCACGATGTCGGGCCGACTCCTGAGAACAAACTGGTGCGCGTGAACGGCAAGCTGATAGAGCCTTCCTTCATCAGGGCGGATGGGTCCACCCTGGCCAATTTTGAGATTACGGACGGGGCCAAAAGTATGCATGCCACTTACGACGGTGTGCTACCAGACCTTTTCTTCAATGACCATTCAGAGATTATTTTAGAGGGCACGTTTGGGCCGGACGGCGTATTCACGGGTCAAAACGTCATCGTAAAATGCCCCTCCAAGTACGTCGAGCAAGAAGAGTCCGGAGAAACCCAACCCGCAGACTATACTTAAAGACAAAGAAGTCCATTGCTAAGCAAAAACATGAGTCATCCCGAATTTGGATGATTCTAGGAAAAGTATAAAAAGAAGGCCTCTCAAGGTAGACTTTGGGTGATGAAACCTGA
>MUCK01000017.1 GCA_002816705.1 SAR202 cluster bacterium Casp-Chloro-G4 | reverse complement strand
GTTTCATTTTCCTGCTCCTTTATTTCTGTCATTTTAGGAGCGGGACTCTCTCTTAGCTACCTGTCTAAAAAACCGATACCACCTCAGTATCCTGATCCGATGTCCACAGATTTTCTTTGCGTCCGGAAGACGGCATTCAGGCCCTATATACAAAGTGGTTGGAGTTAATCAAAAGGATGAAATTCGTTTACAGAACAGCGATGGTGGCCAGCATCAGTCTCATTGCGATAGCTCTCGTGGCCTGCGGTGGCCAGGTCGCTCCGTCCGCTGCGCCTACGGAAGTCCCGGGGCCGCCTACGTTGGTGGCCACGGCGACGAACGCTCCGCCTACGGAACTGCCGGCTTTGCCGACATCCACTTTAGTGCCGACGGCGACTGCGCAGCCAATGCCGATTATCACGGCCACACCATGGCCATCTCCGGCCACGCCCGTTCCTCCAACCGAAACTCCGGTTCCGCAGACTTCGACTCCTGAACCGCAGTTGCAGGAAGTAAGCACCGATATTTCACGGTTTACATTCGAAATTTTGGATGTACCGATAGGCACCACCGTAACGTGGACAAATCGGGATGGCGCGCCCCACACCACAACGTCCGGCAAGCCTCCCAATCACACTACAGGCGTTTGGGCCAGCGGAACCCTTAACCTGGGCGACACGTTCTCCATTACCTTAGATACCGCTGGGGAATATTCGTATTTTTGTGAAATACACCCGGGCATGACCGCTAAAATTACGGTATCCGGAGGAGGCTAAAGAATCATATACGTTGATACGAGCACAACTATATAGGCTATTTCGAGCCTATTGGCTACCTTGACACTATTTTTCTGGCTATGTTACGTTCGAGCCGTATTATAGGTGACGTTATTCCAATGCCCTGGGGTGGTGGCATAGAGCATGTCTTCCTAATTGCTCAAGCCGAGATTCCACTATGCACTTCGCAGGGCACGTAAGATAGATTATACGCGTGATGTCGGTGGAATTATGGTAGAAGCAGATCTAGGTGACCCCCGCAAAAATGAGTTAGTCCAGCTTTGTGAAAAGCTAGTGCAAGATCGGCGTCTGATAATTCTCAGCAACCGTGGGCCGGTGGAGCATCAGTTAGCCGCCAACGGGCAGATGCATGGCCGTCGTGGGACCGGTGGGGTTGTCACCGCGCTTAACACCCTGACTAATAACATCGACTTTACATGGATCGCCAGCGCAATGGGGGAGGGTGACCGCGCCATTACAGAGGCCTCGGAAGGCGCCAACATAAAGTCGCCAATACCGGGGCAGCGGCTGAGCCTCCGATACGTTGTCACTCCACGCCGGGTATACCACAAGTTCTACAACGTGTTTTGCAACCCCCTCCTGTGGTTTCTTCAGCATTACATGTGGAGTTCACCATACACGCCTAACGTTGACGGCGCGGTTCACGATGCATGGGAAAACGGCTACGTCCCTGTGAATAAGGCCTTCGCCGACTCTGTAATCGCAGAAGCGGAAGGAAGCGAAACAGCCCCGTATGTTGTCATACATGACTACCACCTGTACCTCGTGCCTATGTACGTGCGGCAGGCGGTGCCTAATGCCACTATATGCCACTTCGTGCACATTCCTTGGCCTGCGCCAGCCTACTGGTTGCTACTTCCGGCCTACATACGAAACTCCATATGCCGTGCCCTGTGTCAAAGCGACATAGTGGGTTTCCAGTGCTTACGAGACGCCCGGGCGTTTCTGCAAACATGCGAGGAATTTCTACCGGACGCTGTTGTGGATCACCAGGAGAAGACGATTGAACTGGATGGGCGCAAGGTCAACGTGCGCGTCTATCCCCTGTCCATCGACCCCTCGGAGCTTCGTAGAATTGCAGACTCCCCTCGCAGCTTGGATTATGAGAAGCGGCTGGAGCTTCTGTGTTTGGAAAACACTATCGTAAGGGTAGACAGGTTGGAACCCAGTAAAAACGTCGTCAGGGGTTTCCGCGCCTACGATCTGCTGCTGGAGCGTCATCCCGAACTGCACGAGAAGGTTACATTCCTGGCCTTCCTTGCGCCTTCGCGGACGCGAGTGCGCCAATACCAGCGCTACGCCGAAGAGGTTGAGCAACACGTACAAAACGTGAACAACACCTATGGCACGGAAAACTGGACGCCCATACACACCTTTTATGAGAATAACTATACCCAGGCCATAGCTGGTCTGCGCCTATACGACGTCCTTTTGGTAAACCCGGTCATCGATGGCATGAACCTGGTGGCCAAAGAGGGTCCTGTCGTTAACACCAAAGAGGGCATGATTGTATTGTCCGAGTCCGTTGGGGCTCACGATCAGCTTCAAGGCGGAGTGCTGTCTGTTTCGCCTACGGATATCGAAGGCACTATGCAGGCGATGCATAGCGCCATAGCCATGTCAACGGATGAGCGGAGTAGAAGGTTTTCCGACTTGACGGATGTGGTTGAGAAAGAGGATGTGACGTACTGGCTAAAGCTTCAGATTGAGGACATGCTGAACCTTAATTAAGTCGTAGCCTTGTCAAGCATCTTCAGAAACTCCACGACCTCTGCCACTCCGCCCAGACTGTAGTCTGCGTTATCCGGTACACCTTGAGGGGTGCCGTCTTGGATGACCGCCACGGCGACGCCGTTTACCAGGCCACTACTGGTTAGCTTTTGCAAGGCCTTTAGGCCGTCGATGTCCGTAGTGTCGTCGCCCAGGAAGAATAGCGAATCAAGCTTATGCTCATTCACTATCTTCTCAATGGCAAAGCCCTTGTTAGCGCTGTTCTTGGCGCGTATCTCCATCACCATGTTGCCAGATATCATTTCCATGGCCCGAATCTCCGGCACCGTATCTACTGCCCTGAGAAGTGCCAAAAAAGCCTTTGGTTTATCTGGCGACATTCGGAAGTGAATGGCAAGGCTGAATTGCTTCACTTCCCACACCACTCCCGGTCCATCACCGATGGGCTTGAGTTGCTCTGCCAAGGCCTCGGGACTCATGGGAAGTTCTGTTGCCTGAGGCACTTGCGTCAGTTGTCCGTTGGAAAGGTATTCCACGCCATGGTTGCCTACGTAGAGCATGCCCTTCATGTCTACGAGGGTCTCTATGTCCCTGGCAGGCCGTCCCGACATTATCGCTGTCAGGCCGAGCTTGGATAACAGACTCCTCAATGGCGCAGCTACGTCGGGATGCAACACTGCCTCACTAGGCACCGGAACCAGCTCTGCAACAGTCCCGTCGAAATCCAGGACCAGCCCCAATTTATCGAGGTCGCATGCGCGAAGCCACGCGTCGGAATTGGCCAACAAATTAGGAGGATAGGCAGGCATTAATTAGCCTTTCGAAGATGGATAGATTGCGTGGTTAACGCCACTGAGAAAGAAGCGTTTCCACGGCGCGGCTGGCTAGCCCAGACGTTAATCTTATCTTGTAACCGTTGTGCTCCAGGGCTTTGGCGCGGTGAACCGCGGCCTCGCCTACCTCTTTGAGATCGACGTTACCTACGGCCTTGCCTACAAGAACGGACTCAGCGGCGGTAGCCCGCCATGGAATCGGGGCCACACCCCCAATTGTTACCCTGGCCGATGAGACGACGTCTCCCGCCAAGGTGAGGGCAACGGCAACGCTGGAAGTAGCGAAGTCCATGCCCTGGCGTTCCTTGGCCTTGAGGTAAATGCTTTTGGAGTTGGCAGGCAGGGCAGGTATGCTTACCGAGGTGACAATCTCGCCAGGAGTGAGAACATTCTCGGCCATGATGTTGACGTCCGGACCGGCAAAGAATTTTTCTACGGGCATAGTTCGGGTGCTGGCCGCCGAAGAGAGCGTTATCGAAGCGTCCAGGGATATGAGCGCCACGGCCAAGTCCGATGGGTGGACGATGACACAGTCTGATCCGCCCAGGATGGCGTGGTACTTGTTCTCTCCCAATGCGGCGAAGCAGGTGGTCCCGCCCTTCTTTCGGCACAGGAAGCTGATGCTTCGGTAATACCAGCAGCGTGGCCTCTGGCAAAGGTTTCCGCCCAGAGTGCCCACGTTCCGAATCTGTGGGGTCGCAACCGATTCGGCTGCCTGCGCCAGCGCAGCATAATCCCTAATGATGTCCGAGTGGGAAGCCAGCTCGGCGAGAGTTGTACCGGCCCCGATATCTAGGCCGGACGGCTTCACATTGATGCCCTGCATCTCCGTTAGGCTGACAAGATTAACAAGCTTGTCCGGCCTTACAACACCTTCTTTAATCTCGTCGAGAAGGTCGGTTCCACCCGCGATCAGGTTTGTCGGAGTGCCGTTGGACTGGGCTAGCTGGGAGGCCTCCTGGACAGTGCTTGGATTAATAACCTCAAGCGGCTTCATGCGCGGCCTTCCCGTTCTTTGCGATCTAGAGCGTCCAATATCTTGTCGGGAGTGGCCGGCAGATCGTGAATTCTTACGCCTATTGCGTCGTATATGGCATTGATGATTGCGGGGGCCACGCCGATATTTGGCGGTTCGCCCAGGGCCTTCATGCCGAAGGGCCCTACGGGGTCGTAAACGTCTGCAAAAATTACGTCGATGTTGGGGAACTCCTGAATGGTCGCGCCCTTGTGCTCGAGGAAACTGCCGTTGAGCGTTACCCCGCTGCCCGGGTCGGTGAGCATCTGTTCCGTGAGGGCAAAGCCCAGCATCTGCGAGACACCGCCTTCGACCTGGTTCGTTGCCAACTGCGGATTGATGACGTTACCCGAGTCGTGGGCTGCGACGTAGTGGAGGACGTCGACGTTTCCTGTGACCGTGTCAACCTCCACCTCGGCAAAGTGCGCCCCAAAGGAGTTGACGATAAAGTCGGTGCTGCCAGGAGTAAGAGAGGCTTCGGTGCGGATTTGGCCAGTTATGGCTGCCACTTCCGCCAGCGTCATGGATGCGATCCCATCTTTGGCCTTCACGACGCCGTTTGCTATTTCAAGATTGTTCGCCGGCATGCCCATGCTTTCGGATGCAGCTGCCAGGATTTTCGACTTCAGTTCCTTTGTGGCGTTCAGCGCAGCTTGCCCCGTCGAGAAGGTTGCCGTTGAGCCGGACGTGATGGGGGCCTCAGGTGTAATATCTGAGTCACCGAACAAGACCTTGACGTCCTCGTAGGCCACGCCAAGCTCCTCAGCCACCATCTGCGGTATGGCGGTGGAGTTGCCCTCCCCTACATCCATGGTGCCTGCGGTGACCTGCAGCGTCCCGTCCGCATTCAATGTCATCCATGCGTTGGTGGGTGTGCCGGGGCCTCCTCGGTAGATGAACATGCCCATGCCAACGCCGCGTAGTCTGCTTCCCGACTGGTTGGCGTTTCGCTCGTGCCTGCCCTGCCAGTCGATGGCTTCTGACCCTAATTCCAGGCACTGCTGTAGGCCATTGGATGAGAAAGGCACTCCGCCTTCTACGGGCTGCGTGTCGATTATCTGGTCCGCTGGAGTGATGCGCTCACCTGGTTGACCCTCGGGACCCACGTGGTTCTTCAAGCGGAACTCCAGTGAGTCCATGCCCAAGGCTTCCGCCACCTTTTCCATTGTAGACTCCAGTGCGAAATGCCCCTGCGGAGCGCCCAGCGCACGATATGATCCCCCAGACGGCTGGTTCGTGTAGGTGAGGTATCCGTCGTACTGCACGTTGGCGCACCTGTACAGGTACAGCGCACCCTGTCCCGCCCTGCGCACCACTCCCGGACCCGAAGACAGGTATGCCCCGGTGTCCATGAGCGTGATGGTGTGAATGGCGGTGACAGTGCCGTCGTTCTTGACGCCTACCTTAACTGTTGTTTCGGTTGAGTGGCGCTTGCGGCCAGCGACAAACTCCTCTTCTCGCGTCAACTCCAGCCTTACTGGCCTTCCGGCGCTTTTCGCCAGAGCGGACACTATAGCAGCAAGTCGAGTCTCGTCCTTGTTGCCGTATCCGGCACCCATCGTAGGCCCAATCACATGGACGTTTTCCTGGCCTATTTGCAGGGCGGACGCCAGACTTAGTTTATCAGCGTGAACGCCACGGCTGGACTTCCAAACAGTCAGCCTGTCGCCGTCCCAGGAGGCCACGGCTACGCGGGGTTCCAGAGCAGCACCAGCGTGGGCAGGTGTCGTAAATGACTCCTCAACAACGAGGTCGGCCTCCGCGAAGCCCTCCTCTATGTTGCCACGGCTCAAGATCAGTGGCTCGCCGCCTATGAGGTTGCCTCCGGAATGAATCGCAGTGGCGTAAGACTTTATGGCCTCCCTTGGGTCTGTAACAAAGGGCAGGACCTCGTACTCCACCTTGATTGATGCCAAGGCCTCTTGTGCAGCGTCCTCGCTGTCTGCGGCGACCGCGGCCACCTCATCTCCGACAAAGCGGACCGTCGTATCGAGAATCGCCAGGTCTGGCGCGACCCGGCCCGTTGGAGTGTTGAATGGAGTTAGAACAGCATGAACGCCCGTGAGAGCCTCTGCGGCGGACGCATCTATGGATAGTATCCGAGCGTGAGGGTGAGGGCTACGCAATACCTTGGCGTGCAGCATACCCGGAAGCTTTATATCGCCTGCGTACTTGGATTCGCCGGTTAATTTTTCAGGCAGGTCGTACCTTGGGACCGACTTGCCGACTACGTTATAGGCCATGGAGCTAACCCTCCGCGATCAAGCGCGCCGCTTCTTTGACGGACTCGATGATGCGTCCGTAGGCGTTGCACCGGCAGAGGTTTCCAGCCAGACCATTGCGTATGTCCCACTCAGAGGGATTGGCATTGGAGTCCAGCAAGGCTTTGGTGCTTAACAGAAATCCCGGCGTGCAGAAGCCACACTGGCCGCCATCCTTATCAAGGAAGGCCTGCTGGATTGGATTCAAATTAGATGAGTCGCCTAAGGACTCTATGGTGGTGACCTGCCTGTCGCCTACCTGCATGGCCAGCATCTGGCAGGAGCAGATGGGTTTGCCATCCAGGAGCACCGTGCATGCGCCGCATTCGCCACGGTCGCAGCCGCGTTTGGCCCCTGTCAGGCCTAACTCATCGCGCAGGACATGCAGCAGAGTCCACCTGTGGTCAATTTCTATGTCTAAGGGTGCCTGGTTAACGTTAAGAGTGACATGCGATCTGACTCCGACCAATATCGGACCTCACTGTGCTGTAATACCACCGTCGATGACAAGTTCTGAACCCGTCATGTAAGAAGACTCGTCGGATGCGAGAAAGAGAACGCCGTAGGCAACGTCATCGACTGTGCCTACCTTGCCCAGAGGAATACGCGATATCGAGGCCGCAAGCCCCTCAGGCGTACCTATATTACCCGCAATCATCTCGGTATCAATTGGACCGGGATGCACGGAGTTTGCTCGTATGCCATCCTTCGCTAGTTGGATGGCAGTGTTTTTGGTGAACAGGCGTACGCCGCCCTTGGAGGTCGAGTAGGCGCTTCCCCTGGCGCTACCTACCAGGCCGGCAGTAGAGGACAGATTGACGATCGAGCCGCCCCCAGCGTCGCGCATAGCCTGTATAGAGTGCTTTGTGCCGAGGAAGACCCCCTTGGTGTTGACCTCCATGATGCGGTCCCATTCGTCCTCTGAGGTCGCCTCTATGGGAGTGCGGCTGTAAATGCCGGCATTATTTATCAGAACATTCAGTTTGCCAAAGGTCTCAACAGCCTTGGAAACGGCGTTCTTCCAGTCGTCGGAGCTAGTAACGTTCAGCTTTACGAATAGCGCCTTGCCACCGGATTCGTTGATCTGCGCTTCTACCTGCCGACCTTCATTCTCAAGAAGATCACCAATCACCACGGCAGCGCCTTCCTTGGCGAACAGTATGGCTTCGGCAGCACCCTGGCCGCGCGCTCCACCACTGATGAGGGCTACTTTTCCGTCAAGTCTCATGATTCCCCCGGACAAGTTAAATCTTTGCCGTCGTGATTCTAGCACTTATCGATGGGCAAGCAAAATAGCTTGTATTGATCCCTGCCACCCAAATGCCATTTTTCTGCCTCTTATCCTTCGACAGGTTCAGTAAGGTTGGGACTTTAGCAGCAACGTTCGCAGTGAGCCACTCCAACCATAGCTTCCTTAAAAACTAAGAATACTAATTCCGAGAAGGGCGTTGCAAAGATTGAATCTTAGGCGGAATTTGGCATTAGTATAAAAAAGACTTGACGCGAACAATCGTTCTGTTCTATTATGTTCTAAAGATAAGAAATAAGACGTGAGGGCAAGGTCATGCAAAAGGCAGTTAAAGCTAACAGGGCCGCGCAGATTGAATTGCCGGGGATGCCAAGGCCCCGCCAAGCTACTACAGTCCTCTCATGCTGCGACTTGGTTCCAGGTCAGCAGGTGGTATATGTGGGCAAGATCATGGGTGGCCCACGATATGGCATTCGCGGTATCGTTACGCAGGCACTGCAACGCAAGGCTGTGGTGGATATGGGAAGGCACGGCACCTGGAACGTACCTTACTTCTTTCTCACCCTTCCTCAGGAAGACCTCGAACTGGCTCAGGCAGCGTAAGTCGCTTTCGGGTTTCTGCCCAGAGTGCCCAAAGCTGGCCGCCCCGTATGTGGTTGAACGCGTCTGAGCGCTAGCACTACGCCCCATTTCCATTTTGAGACATAACCCGAATATCGATTTCAAATCTGTTTTAAATTCTACAGGAGGCCGCTGCATTGAATAACGCTAGAGCCGGATCCATTCGCGTTAAGGTTGTTGGCGTTGGAGGCGCCGGTGGTAATGCCCTTCTGCGAATGGTTAAGGGCGGCCTGCGCGATGCAGAGGTCATAGCGTTGAACACGGACGTTCAAGCCCTGCGTAAGCTTAACGGCATTTATTCTTTTGCCATCGGGCCGAACGCCACGAAAGGTCTGGGCTCAGGTGGGCACCCGGACGCAGGCAGGAAAGCCATTCGGGAAAGCAGCGAACAGGTAGCAAGCCTGCTGCAAGGCTCCGACATGGTGTTTATTACCGCCGGTATGGGTGGCGGGACTGGTACCGGAGCGTCTGCCGTAGTAGCTGATTTGGCTCGGAAGCAGGGCGCTCTTACCGTGGGGGTCGTTACCCTACCCTTCTCTTTCGAGGGGCCGCGTCGGAGGGCCGTTGCAGAACAGGGCCTCTATAATTTGCAGCAGAAGGTAGACACCCTCATAACTATTGATAACGACAGGCTGCTTCCCTCATTGGACGGCAACGCCTCACTGGAGATGGCATTGAAGGCCGCGGACGAGGTGTTGCGGCAAGGCGTCCAGGGCATAACTGACATCATCACTGTGCCAGGCATGATCAATGTGGACTTCGCTGACGTGAAGTCCATTATGGGCAACGGGGGTACGGCGTTCATGGCTGTCGGCGAGGGCAAAGGCAAGTGGGCGTCTAGGGAGGCGGCGGAGATTGCGGTCTCCAATCCACTATTCGATGCGCCAATGCAAGGCGCTTCCGGTGTATTGTTCAACGTAACAGGCGGAAAGGACCTTACGCTGGCTCAGGTGCACGAAGTGGCGGAAATCATTCGTAAGACTGCCAGGCCTGACGCTAACATCATCTTTGGAGTGGTTCAGGACAAGAAGATGAAAAAGCGCGTGAGCATTACGTTAGTCGCGACTGGCGTTGTATCGGCAAGATCATTTGAGGAAGTCGAACCAATTGACGACGGCGAAACGGCCAGTTCGTCCGAATCCACTAACGACAGCGTTGGCAAGATCTTGGAATTTTCGTCAGCCAACGGTCACGCAATGGCTGGCGCAGGCGAAACTCGAAAACTTATCTAACCGAAGAATCCGCTCTTGATGTGCTCCGCGATTGTCCCAGCCACCAACTCGGGTCGCTGAATAGGCACGTCGTGGACGCTGTCCTCGAACCACACGGTTTGGCTCCTGGGGAGTAGCCGTGACGCCTCTGCAATGGACTCTTCCTTACGCCAACGTCGGTCGGCCACTGATTCGTTGTCCTTCTCGCGGGCAGGCATTAGTAGGACAGGGCACTGCACCTGTGGATATAGCGCGGGTGGGCTGTGGTCCCATAGCGCCTCGATGATGCGTATGTGGTTTTCTCGGCTGAGTCTTGCGGTTATAGTTTCGTCGCCGTTCTGTCGGAAATTGGAACGCAAAATTTCGATATGTGCGGGTGTCAGCATGGAAGGCGTGCGCCATGTGCGGGCTCGTTCTTCTAACTTCTGGAAGGTCATGCCTTCCCACACAGGAGGCGCCATGTCCTCTTTCGCCTGCTCCAATGTATTCCCCGGACGTGCCGCTATGTTAATAGTGCCACCGTCTACAAAACCCAGGCCCTTAACGTTGTCCTGATGAGTCACCGCGTACTCTAGCGCAACATCGCCGCCCCACGAGTGGCCGAAAACAATCGGCTGTCTAATACCCAGGCTGCCAATGAACTCATCAAGGTCGCCAACGACCGTTGAGAAGTCATAGCCATGGTCGGGCGTATCGCTCTCCCCGTGGCCACGTTGGTCCAGAGCCACGACCCTATTGTTCTCCACAAGAATGGGCGCAACCATGTTCCATATGTGCGAGGTTGACGCCAGGCCATGTAGCAGAACGACAGGTTGGCCCGTACCACCCCAGTCTCGGTAATGGAAACTCAGGCCGTGCAGCGTGACCCATTTATCCTGCGGCGATTGGGGCATAGGTAACTCCTGGTGGTTTGGCGGTTTCATTTGCGCGACAGGAAAGGTTACTCGGAGGGTAATTCCTCTTCGGGCTCTTGACGCTGACTCCGCAGAAATTCCTCCAACTCATGGACCATCGTGTCGGGGCTTGGAATTTCTTCGTTGGGCTGGTTAGACTCCGCTGCGTCGTAGCGCTGCTCCAGCCGCGTAACGTACGAGGAGACGTCCGGCTGCTTGGCGATGACCTTGTTGACCTCTTCCTGATACGCCTCGCCCGCAAGACGAAGCTCTTCAAGGTCCACATCCACATCTATGAGACTGCGTAGCCTCGTCAATAGAGCGCGACTAACGCGAGGGTCTGGAGTTGTGTTCACGTAGTGCGGGCAGTGTCCCCACACACTAGCATGGGCAATGTTCAGATTGGTGCAGGCGTCCATGAAGGCGGTGTGTATTCCCGTCGGCCCCTGGTATCCGGAGTTTCGGATTCCCAGCCATTCGGCCTTTTGCGTAAGCTCCTGTGAGCTAGCCCGCCCGGTGATGCGTGGTTCTCGCGTGTGAGGAACAGCGTCCAGCAAAGCGCCCAGGGACACTATCAGCTTCACCTCGTGCCTTACGGCAATGCTGGTAAGAATGTTAGAGTATGCCCGCCACTTCAGGTTCGGTTCCGTGCCCACGAAAAGTATGAAACGACGACTTTCCTCTTCCGGGGCGTAGTAGTAAAGGTCGTTTTGCGGCCATCGGATGATACGGTCGCCTTGTCGATTGGTCCGGGTCTGTGGACGCACCACAGTGAAGTCGTAAAACTCCTCCGGGTCGATCTCTGCGAACTTCTTTGCGGGAAGCTTGCGGACCAGGTATCGAACGGCGCGAGTGGCCGCCTCCGCAGCGTCAGGCCAGCCAGCGAAGGCCACAATCATGGTAGGGAAATTTTGCTCGGGGGTCTCGTGTTCTATCAGGCCATCCATGTGTATCCACCTATACGTTTATATGTGAAATTCTAGCATTTGGCCTGCGTGATGCCAAGTTTCCCGTGTGTCTGTCTCTTGTCGCTTTGACGCCAAAATAGTGGCCTAGGGGCCATGATATACTGCCCGTGCTTCCGTTGTATCACCTGGCATCAGCTTAATCTCAACATAATGGAGGAGTTTCCATATGGCAGATAAGATCATTGGAGTTGCTATTCCTGCGCCGGATCCGCAAACAGTACTGGCATCTATCCGCAGGGCCGAAAAGTTAGGCGTAAAGGCGGCCTGGATGACCTCTGGCGGTGATGTAGGTGATGCGCTGACAGTCTTCGCTGCGGCCGCTGCCCAGACCGAAAGCATAATGCTGGGTACTTCGATCATGCGCACGTGGACCAGGCACCCCATCGTGGCGGCCCGTCAGGCGCAGACGATAGCCGGTATTGCGCCGGGACGCATAAGATTGGGAATCGGTCCCAGCCACAGAGGCAGTATGACAGAAACCTTCGGAGTGGATTTTCGTGAACCCCTGGGCCACCTGAAGGAATATATCCAGATACTCAGCGGACTGTCCCACGAGGGCAAAATCGACTTTGAAGGCCGGCACTATTCTGCTCATTTCTCCATGTCTTCCCCTACGAATGTGCCAATCATGGCGTCTGCGCTGCTTTCTGCGTCATTCGAGGTCTGCGGCGAGTTAGCCGACGGTGCCATAAGCTGGGTCTGTCCCCTCTCATACGTTCGGGACGTCGCTCTGCCTGCGCTCAAGGCCGGCGCGGAGAAAGCTGGTCGACCAGCACCGCCTCTTGTCGTGCACGCCCCTGTGTGCGTCAATGAGGACTTGGAGGCGGCTCGCAACGGTGTTCGGGAGCAGTTGGGTTACTTTCCGAAGACCCCGTTTTACGCCCGTATGTTCGAGAGGGCCGGATTCGCGGAGTCCGAAGACACAGGTTGGACCGACGAGATGCTGGACTCGGTTCTTATCGCAGGTAGCGAGGAGCAGGTGGCCGATAAGCTCAATGAGATATTCGCATGGGGTGGCGCTGAGGTGTTGGCTAGCGCAATAACTGTAGGTGACGCCGAGGCTTCCCGGGAGCGGACCTTGAAGCTCATTGCACAGGTGTCAGCGTCGTAACGATGTGTGAATTGGAGGACGGACGGATTGAGTGACGGTGTTAAGCTCTTACGCGTTCAGTTCGCGTCGGTAGAGGTGACGGAGCGAACGACATGGACGTTTGCCGAGTTTCTAGACGTTGACGGCCTGAAAGCCGTCACTGAAATTACAAGCGGCAGCGACACAGCCAGGGCAGTCGGCCTGCTGCCTGAAATGCTGGGCGCATTGAAAGGTGGTGCGCTGCCGAGCGATGTGGACGTTCAAACGAGGCTGTCTTTCTCGGACTATGATCTGCAGAAAGATAAGGCTAAGGCCACCGCGGTAAGCGCGATTCGTAGCGCAGTATCCGATCTGTTGGCGCAAAAGCAGGGCCTATCTCTCACCGAATTCCTTGGGGGCGCGCCTCATGAGAGCGTCCCTCTGTATGCGAATATCAACCGCCACCTGTTGACGCGAGAGCGCACTCCAGAGGCCTTCGCAAATGCGGCCTTGCTGGCCGTCAACAACGGCTTCACGACGATAAAGTGCGCGCCCTTTGATGAGGTCACACCGCCTTCAACTGCCGAGGCCGTACTTGACCTGGCCGGACTTGGCATCAGGCGCGTGGCTGCCATTCGAGACGCCGTAGGGCCAGATGTTACGGTGCTGGTGGACTGCCACAGCCGCTTCGAGTTGCACACGGCGCCCCTAATTGCAGAGGAGCTAGCGAAGTCCAACATCGGATGGTTTGAGGAGCCGGTTGAGCCGACCAGTGATATCGCTGCGCTGGTAGAAATCGCGGCCCTGGTTGGTATCACCGTGGCAGGCGGCGAGAACGGGTATGGTCAGCAATTCTTCGACGGACTCATCGGTTCGGGTGCGGTAAGTGTAATCATGCCGGATGTTAAATACTGTGGGGGGATTGCTGAGGCTTATCGTGCGGGTAAATCAGCACTGGCAGTGGGAGCGCAGGTATCGCCCCATAGTCCATCCGGGCCAGTCTCATTGTTACTTGGTGGGCACGTGACTGCGGCTTTGCCTGAAGCGTTGCCGTTGGAGCACGCCGTGTATGAGGCATCATGGCGGTCGGAGGTCATGTCTCCCGCAGAGCTTGTGAAGGACGGGAGGCTGTGGATGCCTTCAGGCTTCGGCCTTGGCGCAACGCTGGACGACGCCGTCATAGCTAAACGCGGCAAACGCTGGAAGCCTTAGCCTTTACAACCCAACTCTTCCAAAAACCTACGTCAGCAGATCAATGGCCAACGCCATCATTATTTTGGTGCCGCTGATTAGGCTTGAGATTCCCACCGACTCATCGGTACCGTGGATGTGACTTAGCATTGGATCGTCGTCCGGATGCGTTCCAGAGAAGCCATATGTCACGGTTCCCAGTGGTCGAGTAAATCTCGAATCCGTGAATCCGGTGCTGATCGCCGGCACCCACTGGATGTCGTTCCTCCCCAAAGCCTTGGCCGTGGACTCCTGTATGCTTCTCGACAAATCCGTTCGGAAATCAGACGAGTTAGGCACCGCCATGTAGTCGATCTGGTAGCTTACCCCTGGAATGTCCTTCACAATCTCGTCCAGCTGTTCCCGCAGGTAGTCTTCGCTCTGGTGCGGCAGCGTTCGCACGTCGCAGGTCAGGTTTATGGTCTCCGGAACGCTGTTGGATTTGATACCGCCCTGTATCATTGTTGGCGTCAAGGTCATGCGGGACAGTGCCCGCATCATAGAAGCAAACCTTGGGTTCTCCGGCTCGATCTCGCTGATAATCTCGTCGACATTGGAGGCCGAGGGCTTATGCTCGATGGCGAAACTGGACAGGTAATCAAATAGGCTTGTCGACGTGTCACGCTCAGGTTCGTAGTCCTCTATGCGACGCAGTACCTGGCTAAGTCTATACATGGCGTTGGTGCCCTGCCACGGCACCGATGCGTGAGCGCTGGTGCCCTTAATCTCTATCTCAACCTGTAGCCGGCCCTTCTCGCCAACTCCAAGGATGTATGTCAGGCCGCTGGGCGAATCAATGGGCGTGCCGCCGCCTTCGTTGACGGCGAAAGGAGCCTTTAGCTTCTCAGGGTGATGTTCCGCAAGCCAGCCAAAGCCGTATCGGCCCCCGTGCTCCTCATCCGCGCCGGAAACAAAGCCAAGGGTATCCTTTAGCTGGATGCCGTTGCGCTTTAGAAGACGCATGGCGTATAGCTGCGCTGTGAGCAGCCCCTTGCAGTCGGAAGCACCCCGGCCGTAGATTCGGTCGTTGGCTATCGTTGCACTGAATGGAGGGTATGTCCACTTGTCCTCCTCCTCAACAGGCACAACGTCGGTGTGCGACATGAAGAGAAGACCTGTCTCTCCGGAAGTTCCAGGTATGCTGGATATGATGTTGCCACGATTCGGCGTGGCCTCAAGGATCTCCGACTCGATGCCGTCCTGGGCCAGCCAATCCCGTATGTACTCGCACACGGGCGTCTCGTTACCGGTGGGCATGAAGCCGGTGTTCACCGACGGAATCTTTACCAGCTCCTGCTCCAGGGCGACAATTTCGTTTCGTTGGGCGTCAACCTGGGCAAATAGTTCATCTAAGTTCGGCATTGGAATCTCCTGAGGGCGATGGTGGGAAAGTCTTCAATAATATTCTTTAGGATTTTTCGAAAATGATGGTCGCCATCAGCAGTGCTGCGATGGTTTTGGAATCCTGAATTTCACCCAGCCGGATGAGTTTGTTGATGCTGGACATGGGCGTTGGAATCACCTCTATGGCCTCGTCGTCGTCGGCGTTAAGCTTGCTAGGCACCAGGTCCCGAGCCATGTAAGCGTACAGGTACTCTGTGCTGAAGCCCGGTGCAGACCAGAAGCCTCCCATGGGCCGGATATTTCTACTGGCATATCCCACCTCTTCTTGGAGCTCCCGTTGCGCGCAGTCGTCGGGCGATTCCCCATCTTCCAAACCGCCGGCAGGAGCTTCCAGAATGAACTGGTCAATGGGATATCGGTACTGCCTGACAAGAAGCACGTTGTCGTCTGAATCTATGGGGACGATTACCACGGCAGCGGAGTGCTCAACGACTTCGCGGACCGTCTGGCGTCCACTAGGAAGCAAGACGGTATCCGACCGAACATTCACGATTTTGCCCTGGAATACGGACTGCGAACTGACAAGCTTCTCAGGTTCCATGCTCATCTCCCGATGGTCTTGGTGTAAGTCTATCTAGAGGATTTCCAGACCCAATCGTCTGGTCAACGCTGCGTAGAACGTGCTGGGGGCGTGAGCCCGCAAGAACTTCGTAGTGTATGGGCTTCGCTTGATGGTAACCACATCGTCGAGTTGCAATTTCAAATCTGCGAATCCATCAACGCTGAGTACGGACTCGTGGGCGGCACTCGCATGCAGTTCAATGACCGAATAGTCGGGAAGAATAACGCCGTTGCTGAGGCCCGTATGCGCGGCGACGGGCTGAATGAGCATCGCCCGAGTCTCGGGATACATGATAGGCCCGCCCGCTGATAGCGCGTACCCAGTGCTGCCGGTGGCCGTGGAAACTATGACTGCGTCCGCCCTGTAGCTTGTCAGTGGCACTCCGTCGATAGTCGTCTCGATGTCCAGAAGTCCGCTGACACCGCCCCGTCCAACGACGACTTCGTTAAGGGCGTGGAGGACGAGCCTGGGCTTCGAATCGGAAGAGCCGGTAACCGTTGCCTCCAGCATCATACGCTCCTCTATTCTAGAAGCTCCGTCCAGGTAGTCGGGAAGTTTTCCCACCGCCTCATCGACAGGAATTTCGGCCATAAAGCCCACACGGCCCATGTTGATACCCACCATGGGTATGCCGTGTGCAGCGATGACGCGAACGATGCGAAGGATTGTCCCGTCGCCCCCGGCCACCACGATGACAGACGTTTCAGGCAGAACGTCGCTCATCTTCTCGAGATCCCCGGCGGCGCACTTCCAGTGGTCACTGGGGAAATGGACGGACTTCTCCAGCGTTTCCACCATCTTTGCGGTCGCTGGCGACTGCGAGTTGTAGACGAGCCCTATCATGCTGCAATTGGTCCATACAGGGGATGTATGGCCTGACAGGTATCAGCAATGGCTTTATGGAAGGGGATCATCATAGGAACTTTCGGCATCAATATCCGGCCTAAATTGATCGGTTTGGTCGGGTGAGTGTCCGACGCAGAGGGAGTCTAGCATCGGGCAATTGGCGTGTCAACGAAGTCAAGGCTTCAAGAAATCAATGCGCCCGCAGCAGTCCTGGCTAGGTTTAGCAATGGCGTTGGGTACAGGCCAAAGAACAGGGTCGCCGCGAAAGATACTCCCACAGCCAGTCGCATTGGAAAACCAAAACTAATTTTGACATCGGATTGAGGTTCTGAAAGATACATAGCTTTGACGACACGCAGGTAATAGTAAGCGGACACTACGCTGTTGACCACCCCGATCACCACCAGCCACCCCAGGCCGGTATTAACTGCAGCGCCGAACAGGTAAATCTTCGCCCAAAACCCCACGCCGGGCGGCAGGCCTATCAGCGAGAGCATGGATAGCGTCAGCACCGCAGCCAGCAGAGGCGCTCGTCGACCAACACCGGCATAGTCGTCTATCTCGTGGCTTTTGATTCGGTTGGAAACGGCTATGATTACGGTGAACGCCGCCAGGTTCGTTGCTGCGAATCCGCCCAGGTAAAAAAGCACACCGGACGGCCCCAGAGCCGCTTCGCCGCCAGATGCCCTAGCCGACACTGCGGCCAGACCCATCAGTATGTAACCGGCGTGGGCCACCGTACTGTAACCCATCATGCGCTTGATGTTCGTCTGCCGTATGGCGACCAGGTTCCCCAGTGTCATTGAGAGGGCGCTGAGCACTGCGAATAATGCTCCCCAATCCAGGCTTAATGTATCCAGAGGGAAGGCTACGTAAAAGACCCGTAAAATTACGGCAAATCCAGCGGTCTTTGATGCCACCGAGAGGAATGCCGTTATAGGCGTGGGTGAGCCCTCGTATACGTCCGGCGCCCACATCTGGAAAGGTACGCTGGCTATCTTGAATCCGAATCCCGCAATAATCAGCACTATGCCGAAAAGCAGCGCGTTGCTGCCGAAAGGCGTGCCGCTGGTAAGGGTCATTTGGGATATCTGGTTTGCGATGGCCGCCAAGGAAGTAGTTCCGGTGAAGCCGTAGACGATTACCATGCCGTACAGCAGCACTGCCGAGCTTATGGCGCTTAGTATCAGGAACTTCAAGCCTGCTTCAGTGGAACGGCTGTCCCGTCTGAACGCCGCCAGCGCCGCGATGGGCAGAGCCGTCAATTCCAGCGATATGTAAATGGTGATGAGCTCCGTTGTGGAGGCCAGAAGCATCATCCCGGTGGCCGAAAACAGAATGAGAGCGAAATATTCGGCCTGAAACCGTTGGATTTTCTTTACGTACTCAGTGGAAGCTAGTATGACCACGACGACGGCCGCCAACAGTACGAACTTCAAAAACAGGCTAAAGTGGTCCACCACCATGGCATTGAACAGTCCCGGTAAATGGGTCGTGTTGTCGCCAGCGAGGTCCGACCACAGGGAAATGCTAAAGGCCAGGGGTACGATAAGCCCTAGCACAGCCAACGCTGGAAGTATTCCTTTGCGCTTGACTACGAGGTCCACCAGGATAAGCAGTGCGCCCAGCGCGGCTAGGCTTATCTCCGGTGATAGCAGGTAAAGGTCGTGGATACTCATATAACTATCTCAACCTCGTCTGCGCCACGTTTTCCAGCGACCTGGTAATTGGCTCGATTCCGCTGGAGAAGACGTCGGAAATGATGGACGGGAATACGCCCACAACAATGATGGCGAAAACCAGCACAGCTATCGGAACGAATTGCATACCTGAGGCATCGGTGATGTCAGCGAACCTCTCTTTGATTGGGCCGAACATCACACGCTGCATGGTCCACAAGATGTAACCCGCGGCCAAGACAACGCCGGTGGCTCCGATGGCGGTAGCCCACGGCCATACCGTGAAGGTCCCCAGGAAGATCATAATCTCTGCCACGAAACCGCTGGTGCCTGGCAAACCCAGAGAGGCCAGCCCCGCGACCATTAGGGCAACCGTGACGAATGGCATGCGTTTAGCCAGACCGCCCAGATCCGGGATGTAACGAGTATGGGCCTTGTCGTATATGAAGCCAACCAATAGGAACAACAGTCCCGTGATGGTGCCGTGTGTGAACATCTGCATTGCCGCGCCTGTTAGGCCAAGCGGGGATACGGAGCCTGCTACTCCAGCGACGGAGGCAATTCCCAACACCACAAAGCCCATGTGGCTAACGCTGCTGTAGGCGATAAGTCGCTTGAGGTCCGTCTGACGGAAAACGACGATACCACCGTACACGATGTTGATGACGCCGGCCGTTGCAAGAATCCATGCGAATTGGGAAACCACTTCGGGGAACATGCCTACTGAAACCCGGAGCATGCCGTAGCCACCCATCTTTAGTAGGACTCCCGCCAGCATGACGCTGCCCGCGGTGGGCGCGTCCGTGTGAGCGTCGGGCAGCCAAGTGTGGAAAGGCCACAGGGGTAGTTTCACTGCGAACGCCACGAACAGTAGCGTGAAGACCATGCCCGCTGGGAGCAAAAGCTTACCGCCCGCAATGGCATCCGGCAACGCCGTCATGTCGAAGGTGCCTGTGGAGAAGAACAGTACCAGGATTCCGACAAGCATGAATGCGCTGCCCAGGATAGTGAATATCAGGAACTTCATGGCGGAGTATTCGCGCTTGTTCCTTGGTTCGCTTCCCCATACGGATATGAGCATGAACATTGGCAGCAACTCAAGCTCCCAAAACAGGAAGAACATGAGGAAGTCCAAGGAGAGGAACACGCCCATGACGCCGGTCTGCAAAGCCAACAGCCACATGAAGTACTCGCGCACTCGATGGCCGATGTGCCAAGACGCCAGCACCGCCACAAATCCAAGCAGGCCGGTCAAAAGCACCAGCGGTGCGCTAAGTCCATCGACGCCTAAGAAGTATTGCACGGCGAAGCCGTCGCCCATGCCCGGAATCCAGTCCCTGATTTTGTCGACCATCTGGACGCCGCCAACGCTCGTGTCGTATCTGGCGAACACGATTACGGTCAATACAAGGTCTGCGGTGGCGACCAGCGCAGCGAAGGTGCGAATAAGCTTATCGCCACGAAGCAGCAAGGCAATCACAATCGCTCCTGCAATTGGCAGGAAGACAGTTATGGTTAGGAGACCGGAAAATCCCAAGCTAAGTCCTTATCCTCTGACGAATAGGAAGGCGCCGAATATTATTAGAATACCTATGGAAATGGCCATGCCGTATGTCTGCAACTGGCCCGTCTGCAGCTGACGTAAGGCCGACCCCGCGTTTGCGCCAAACCAGCCGATTAGTCGCGCCAAGGCGTCTACTACCGACCTATCGAACCAGTCGAATGCGTAGGCCACGCTGCCGTAAAACACTCGACGGACCAATATGTCCTCATAAAGCTCGTCGAAATAATATTTCCTGGAAAGAAGCACGTATAACGGCCTGAACATCCGGCCCACAACTTCGGGGGATATAACCTTGACCTGGTACATCATGTATGCCAAGAGTATTCCCGCTAGCGCTACTGCGCTGGAGAATGCCGCCAGCGATTTGTTGAATTCGGGCGCTCCAGAGTGCAGATTGTGCAAAGCCGGATTAGAGTGCAGGAATTCCGACATCCAATGAATGGGCACTACGCCAAGGTCTGTTAGCGGATTGGCCACGAAGCCGATTAGCACGGCAGGGACAGCCAGTATGAGCAACGGCCATAGCATCACGGCGGGCGACTCTCCAAGGTGCAGGCCTCCTCCGTGGGTTGGTGCGTCCGGGTCGGCCTCTGCGCCGCCCTTGAAGTCGCCATTAAATGTCATGAATAGCGCGCGGAACATATAGAAGGCCGTCATAAACACGGCGATGAGCGCCAGCAAGAAGACGAGGCCCCCTACAGGGTCTCCTGAGTCGAAAGCATGCGCCAGAATTTCGTCCTTACTCCAGAAGCCGGACAGCGGGAAGATGCCGGACAGACTCAAACTCCCTATGAGAAAGGTCGCGTATGTCCAGGGCATGAACTTGCGAAGGCCGCCCATGTATCTCATGTCAAAGGTGCCGGTGGCGTGATTAACATTGCCGGATCCGAGGAACAGCAAGGCTTTGAAGAAGGCGTGGGTGAACAGGTGGAATATGGCCGCGCCGTATGCCCCTACGCCTAAGGCGAGCATCATGTATCCCAACTGGCTTACCGTGGAGTAGGCCAGCACCCTCTTTATGTCGTTGGACACCAGGCCCATCGATGCGGCGAATATTGCCGTTATGCCACCGATTAACGCCACCACGTTCATTGCAACCGGCGAAATCTCGAAGAGAGGGAAGAACCTTGCCACCAGGAATACCCCAGCCGTGACCATCGTCGCGGCGTGGATCAGCGCGCTTACCGGCGTAGGGCCCTCCATGGCGTCCGGGAGCCAGGTGTGCAGCGGGAACTGCGCCGACTTGCCCATAGCCCCTGCGAATATACCCAAGGCCACCCATTGCGCCACGCCCACAGATATGATGCCCAAGTCTATCGCATGATAAATGTCGGTTATCACGAAGGGGTTGAGGTCTGCGGCCCGGAAAGTATCACCGTTGAAGAACAGGTACAGTATCGCCAGCAAAAGTCCAAAGTCCGCGAACCGCGTTATGATGAACGCCTTCTTTGCTGCCGCAGCCGCCGACGGCCTGTCGAACCAGAACCCGATTAGCAGGTACGACCCCAGTCCGACCAGCTCCCAGAATACGAATATCTGTAGCAGGTTGTTGGCCAGGACCAGACCAAGCATGGCCATGGTGAAAAGCGACATGCTGGCGTAATAACGAGTGTAGCCGCGGTCGCCGTGCATGTAGCCGATGGAATAGATCTGCACCATAAGACTGACGCCCGTGACCACCACGAGCATCACCGCCGTAAGTGGGTCCATAAGGATTCCCACGGCGAAATTGAATTCCCCTGCTGAAAACCAGTCGTGCAGCGGATAGGCTATGTGGCCGTCACTAGCGACTGTACTGAACAGCGCAACTAGCGACAGCACGAAGGACGCGCCTACGGCCAGAATCGTTACGTACCCAGCCAACTGCGACGCTGAGCCAAGCGTCGGCCTGATGACTATTGAAATCAAGAGGAACGACGCCAGCGGCAGGAACAGAATTAACCAGGCTGCGGCTTCAGGCATCCTTTACAGCTTCCTCAATATTTCGTCGGCAACGTGTTCGCGGCCCTTTGGCACCAGAACGCGAAAAGGCACTCGTTCCCCCCAGGTCAAGATGTCGCCTTCAGGAATTATCTTGGTGGGCAAACCGTCGCCCTCCAAGACGTCTTTCCACATCTCGGCGATCATCAGGTTGGGAGCTTTTCTGTAATCAACCCACATTTAATAAATGCGACCTACTTCTTTAGTTCTGCGACGTCTGTTACGTAAATGCTGGAACGTTGTCGGAAAATGGCCAGTACGATGGCCAGCCCCAGGGCTACCTCTGCCGCCGCCACTGTGATGATGAACACTGAAAATATCTGACCGGTCAGCAGGAATCTTGCGGCCGTGTCGGCAGTTGTCTCTGGATTGCCCAACAAAGCCTGAGGCACAACGTAGCGCGAAAATGCCACGGCCGTAATGTTCACTGCGTTGAACATCAACTCGATGGACATAAGAACGGTTATGGCGTTGCGCTTTGCCATGGCACCGTAAAGGCCAATGGCAAATATGATGGCTGCTACTATCAGGAAGTTTTCGAGGTTCAAGCTATTCCCTCTCCCTGATGAGCGCCAACGCTCCTATGACGGCTGCCAACAACACTACGGACGCTACCTCGAACGCGAGGACGAAATCTCGGAGCAGCATTTGCCCGATCCAAGGCACCGTGTTAGAAAATACCAGGGCGATTCCGTCGGCCGCCTCTGCGCTGAAAGCCCCGGCGGCAAGCGCTGCATCGATAGTGATCCAGTTTGTGGACGTGACCACAAAAATGGCGACAATAGCGAATAGAACGGCAGCTATGCCCATGGGTAGACGCAACGTGTTGCCCGGGCTGCCCTCCTCCACGTCGCGGGTCATGAATATGGCGAAGATTATCAGGACTGATATGGCCCCAACATAAATCAGGACCTGGATTATAGCCAGAAACTCTGCCCTAAGAAGAACGAACATACCCGCCACGCCAATAAAGGCTACGATCAGGAACAGCGCCGACCTGAACAGGTCCCGAAGCTGCACCACAGCGAACGCAGCCACTATAGTGGATACGGCGATCATCCAGAAGATGACGTCTACGAAGAGTGTCGACTCTGTCCCCTGCCCTAGCATTATCTCTTGGCCCACTTCTTCTGCTGGTCTTCCCTGCTGGGTTTCACGTGACGTCCCGCCTTGGTCCAGTCAACTTCGTCGCCGCTCTGCGGATCGAAGCCTTGCCCCTCTATTTGCGGGCGGAACCAGGTGCTGGGACGTTTGGGTGCGTCATTAAGCCGCTGCTTGTCGATGACCAGGTCGCGGCGGCTGTACTTGCCTTCCTCGAATCCAGAACCCATGTGTAACGCGTCATAAGGGCACGCCTCCACGCAGAGGCCACAGAACATGCATCGGCCCATGTCGATGTCGAACACGTCCAGCACGTACTTGTCCCCTTCGTCTACAGCCTTCTCGCTGGGGTGCGTTACGATGCGGATAATGCCCAGTGGGCAGTACTTGGCGCAACTGGCGCACCCGGTACATCGGTCCTCGTACCAGCTAAATTCCTCGCCACGGAAACGCGAGTGCTGCGGCATGCGGTCTTCTACCGATGCGAGACCGACCATGGCCTTGAGGGTCATAAGCGGTCGCTTGATGCTGTAAGTGATAGGGTTTGTACCCTCTAACTTAGCCAGTCCTAACAGTCCTATCTTGCGGTCCGGGTACTGGTGCAAGGTGAACATGCGACCGGGCATAAGCATGTTCTTCATGGTAATGGTCAGGCCTTTGGCCAGCCCTAATCCGTACATGCTAATCTGCCTCCGCGTACATGTTCGCCAGCGGCGACGGCGTGGGTACAGGTCGCTCCCACTGCTTGCTTCCGAAAACCTTCGCCATGAATGCGATTGTCACGACTGTGACGCCCCAATTTATGGCGGCCATCAGCCACAGGTCGGATGTGGTCAGCGCCCCTGTGTTCGGGTCCTGCAACAGCATGACTTCCACGGCCACGACGAAAATGTTCAGAAGGGCCATCGCGAAAAGGCCCTTCCAGGCGAATGCCATAATCTGGTCGATGCGTAGTCGAGGCCATGTGGCTCTAACCCAAAGCAATGCGAACATGATGACGAAGACCTTGAGCACGAACCAAATCTGCCCAGGAATCGGGTCCCAACCACGAGTCCCACTGAAGAAGAGCACCGTGGCGATTATGCTCGTTACCAGTGGCGCCATGAACTCCGCCAACTGGAAGATAGCAAACTTCATGCCGCTGTACTCGGTATGGTAACCGGCCCCTAATTCGGATTCAGCCTCAATTTGGTCAAAGGGCGTGCGGCTCATCTCCGCAGACGCCGCGGCCATGAATACCAGGAAGCCCAGCGGCTGAACCAGCCAGAATGGCACTCCCTGCGCGGCCACTACATCGAACAGCGATAACGAGTTGGCTATAAGCACTACACCTGTGATGCTCAATGCCATTGGCACCTCGTAGCTCACGAGCATGGCCACACCACGCATTGCGCCTATCATGGCGTACTTGTTTCGTGAGGCCCATCCTCCAGCCAGCACGGCTATGGTGTTCACTGAAGTTATGCCGATGATAAATAGCACGCCTATGTTCAGACGGCCAAGAAAGGTGTCATCACCAAAAGGTATGATGGCAATGACCAGCAAGGCGGGCACCAGCAAGATAACGGGTGCAATATTGAATACCAGACGGTCGGCCAACGCCGGCACTGTGTCCTCTTTGACCATTAGCTTTAGCACGTCGGCAATAGGCTGCAGCAGTCCGAATGGCCCCCAGCGGTTGGGACCTAGGCGGGCCTGCATTCTGCCTATGACTCGGCGTTCAAACCAGGTGTAGAGTCCTGTGCCCATCACCATGACGTTGATGACTATGAAGGAGACTAGCCCGCCAGCTAGAACGAATGCCAGCCAGTCCATTCCGTCGGGTAGGAAGAAATCAAAAAAGCCATAAACGCTATGAAAATCTAGGAAGCCGGCCTGCAGAGATTCCATTACCGGTCGACCTCCCCCAGAACGATGTCGATGGAGCCGAATATGATGATGAGGTCGCTCATCTTCCAGCCCACCAGCATGTCCCGTAACGCCGTAATGTTAATGAATGACGGCGCACGCACGTGGCAACGATAAGGAGATATTCCGCCGTCGCTTACCAGGTAAAAGCCAAGCTCACCCTTTGGAGACTCCACGGAAGCGTATGCATCGCCCGCCGGCGGCCTGATGAAGTAAGGCGTCCCTGTCCGAATAGGGCCCTGTGGTATGTCGCGGATGCACTGCTCCACAATCTTGATGCTCTCTCGCATTTCCAGAACACGCACCATGTAGCGGTCGAAGGTGTCGCCTAGCGCGCCGATGGGAATGTCGAAATCAAGCCTGTCGTAAATTTCATATGGGTTAGCCTTACGAAGGTCCCACTGTACCCCGGCAGCTCTGAGCATGGGCCCGGTAATTGAGGCGTTGATCGCCTGCGCGTCGGTGAGAATGCCGACATCCCGGGTGCGTGTCAGCACAATCTCGTTGCCGGAAATAAGGCTCTCAATCTCGTCGAGATACCCAGGGAAGTCGTTAACAAAGGTATTCAGTGCCGGCCAGAACTCGGCAGGGGCGTCCTGTAACACGCCGCCCGGTCGCATGTAGGTCAAGGTTATGCGCGCGCCACAAAGCATCTCGAACATATCGAGAATCCGTTCGCGCTCTCGGAAGCAGTACATAAGCGGAGTGGCCAAGGCGCCAAGGTCGTTCAGTAAGAACCCCGTAGCCATCAGGTGGCTGGCAATGCGCTGCAACTCGGCGCAGATTACGCGAATGTACTGCGCTCGTTCAGGCACATCAATGCCCGCCAATTTTTCCACCGAGCTGACGTACGCCAGGTTGTTGGACATGCTGGCCGTGTAGTCCATGCGGTCCGTAAGCGTGACGATTTGGACGTAGCTCCGTCCCTCGGCCAGCTTTTCAGACCCTCGGTGCAGATAACCCATTACCGGCTCCGCATCGACAACGGTCTCGCCATCAAAAGTTACCCTTAGCCTGAACACGCCGTGAGTGCTGGGGTGCTGAGGGCCAAGGTTTAGAATGACCGGTTCAGACTTCATCTCAGACATCGAGGTCCTCAGGCCTTTGCATTTCCCCGTCCTGGCCCAGGTAGTCCTTCCTCAAAGGATGACCTGGAAAGCCCTCCCACAAGAGGATTCGCTTGAGGTTGGGGTGGCCATCGAACCGGATACCCATGAGGTCCCAGACCTCTCGTTCCTGGAAGTCGGCACCCTGCCAAATGCTCGTCACCGACGACACCGACAAGTCCTCCCTTCCGTAGCAGCGCGACTTTATCACTACGCTATGGTTATTTCTCATGGAAAGCAGCCGGTACACCAGTTCGAAGTACTCGATATAGTCGATGGAGGTAATCGATGTCAGGAAGGAGAAGTCGAGAGCATCGTCGCCATTGAGGAATGTTGCCACTTCCAGAATGGACTGCGGCGACACCCAAACATCTGTCTGGTTGGAGTCCGTAGCCGCTCCGGGTATGGACTCGTTAATGCGGCTTGCAACGCTACTGCCTTGAAGGGCCCTAGTCATACTTGAAAAGCCACCTACGGCTTTCTGGATATGCTGTAGCGCTTGATCTTCTCATGCAACTGCATGATGCCGTATAGAAGGGCGTCGGGTCGTGGAGGGCACCCGGGCACATAAACGTCTACCGGGATGATGTGGTTTACACCAGGCACCACACTGTAACTGCCGTAGTAGGGGCCGCCGCTGGTAGCGCAAACGCCCATGGAGATAACCCATTTGGGTTCTGCCATCTGCTCGTATACCCGCATTATGGCAGGGGCCATTTTCCAAGTGACCGTCCCCGCGATAATGATAAGGTCCGCCTGCCGAGGTGATGGCCTGAATGCCTCCATACCGAATCGCGAAATGTCGAAACGGGACATGGCGCTGGCCATCATTTCGAAGGCGCAACAGGCCAGGCCGAAAGACAGCGGCCACAGTGCAGACTTGCGTCCCCAGTTAACCAACGCATCAATGGAAGTCACTGCGACGTTGCGCTGTAGATCGTCCGGAACTTCGATAATCGGTTCCGACAAGGCGTCCTGATGCGTCGCCTTTAGGTGGTTGATGATCTGACCTTCGTCCTGATCCACGCCCCAGGTCTGCTGGTGCAGAGGTATTGTGAGGCTGGGGTTCTGGGGCAGATTGCCGCTTTGCATTAACTCCACTCCAGGGCCCCCTTTTTCCAGGCATAAAGCCATCCAACAATGAGAATGCCTATGAAGACTACCATTTCCAACAGGGCGTAAATGCCGAAGCTCCGTGACATGTATCCGAAGCTGGCAGCCCAGGGGAACAGAAATGCCACTTCAACGTCGAAAACCACGAAAATCAAAGCGAAGCCGTAAAACCGGAAATTGAACTGGCTCCACCTGGTCGTGAGCGTCTCGAAGCCACATTCGTAAATGCTTGATTTAATAGCGCTGGGTACCCTTGGCCGGATGTTGGCCATGGATAACATCCACGACATCATCAGCATCCCTGTAGGAACTGCTACGGCCAGTGCGGCGAATATGGCTATGAGGCCATACTGCCGGAAGTAATCGTCAATCATTAATCCGCACTTGGGAAGGTCGAATTTACCGCGCTGAATATAGCATAGTGCGTTAAAATATTGCAAGTGAAAAATTCCACAAATAAAAGCCCAGCAACGCCTTAACGAGCGGGCGGGAATAGCCGTTAACTCCGGTAACGCCGTGTTGACAGTGCTGTAGCGGAATGCTAGGATTTGCCATCGTAATACTATGTAGTCCTGTCCAACCGTCTTGCAGGGCTTGTGTGACGGCTGCAGGCTACCATTCCGGCAGGTTGCTTGAATGACCAAACCTTTGCTAAATACACCTGATAAGCAGACTGACAGCCTCCCAGGCCTGTTCCTAAGGTATAGGGCGGAGATTGGGACTGCGTTACGTCAGGCTATTACCCCTCAGAACTCCTCTAAAGAAGCCATTGCCGTGTATGACATGTTGCGTTACTACATGGGCTGGGCCGACACGGAGGGCAATCCCATTGTGGCCACGGAGGGCAAGTACCTGCGCCCGACCCTTTGTCTTTTCGCATGCCAGGCCACGGGTGGTTCGATTGAGCAGGCCATGCCGGCGGCAGTGGCGCTCGAGTTGATACACAACTTCTCACTTATTCATGACGACATTCAGGACCAGGACGAGACCCGCCACCACCGCAAAACGCTGTGGGCGGTCTGGGGCATTCCCAAAGCTCTGGTCGCCGGAAACGTCCTTAGAGTGGTCGCCGATTTTTCCTTGGAGGAGCTGATCCGACGCGGCGTGGACGCAGAGACCGCCCTGGGTGTGGCCAGTCTCCTCACCGAGGCGTATCTGGAGATGATTGAAGGTCAGTACCTGGACCTTTCTTTTGAGGGCCAGTCCGACCTGGGCATGCAGGACTACCTGGGCATGATCGCTCGTAAGACCGGAGCGCTGATCAGGTGCGCATTCACCATGGGCGCCCTCATTGGTTCGGGCGACAAGGCAACGGCAAACGCCTTCCGATCCAGCGGAGAGGCTCTGGGCTTCATCTTTCAGGTCCGAGACGACGTTTTGGGCGTCTGGGGTGACGAGAAGACTACAGGCAAACCTGTAGGCGCTGACATCAGAAGAAAGAAAAATTCCTTTCCGGTCGTCCATGCTATGTCTCAAGCCAAGGGCGCTGAAAAGCAATCGCTTCTGGACATCTACAGGCAAGACGAGGTCGCCGAGGGAGATGTTGGCCGGGTGTTGGAGATAATGGATCGAGCGGAAACTCGCGGATGCGCCCACGAAATGGCGATGGAGCATGGCCAGGACGCGTCAGATGCTTTGGAGTCGGTGGAGCTTGAACCCAGTGCCCGAGCAGAAATTGAGGAGCTAATCCAGTTCTTAGTGGTGAGAGAACACTGATGGTTATCAGGTCAAGATTTGGGAGTGCGTGATGGGTAGACCTTTGGAACTAGCATTTAAAACCGGTTGGTACATTGTCAAGAATAAGATGATGGGAAGGAAACGCTTCCCCCTGGTTACGATGCTTGAGCCTTTGGAGAAGTGTAACCTCGCTTGCCTAGGCTGCGGTCGTATCCGCGAGTACGAACGCGTGCTAGACCGAACGCTCTCCGTAGAACACTGCCTGGCGGCAGTGGAGGAATCAGGCGCGCCAATCGTGTCCATCGCCGGCGGAGAGCCGTCTCTACACCCGCAGATAGACGAGATCGTGAAGGCCATCACGGCGAAGAAGAAGTTTGTATTCATGTGCACCAATGCCCTTTTAATGGAGCGCATGATGAAGAAGATTCCCCCGTCCAAGTACTTTTGCTTCGTCGTTCACATGGACGGGATGGAAGAGGCCCACGATAAGTCTGTATATCGTAAAGGCGTTTTCCAGATCGCCATGCGCGGAATACGCAAGGCGCTGGACGAGGGCTACCGTGTGACCACGAATACCACTGTATTCAACGGCGTTGACGAAGAAGACCTCGTAACGATGTTCAAGATGCTCACGGACATGGGCATAGAGGGCTGCATGGTTTCTCCGGGTTACCAGTTCGACACGGTGCCTAATCAGAACCTGTTCATCTCCAGGCAGAATGCACGTAAGGTTTTCAGGAACATCCTGGACCCAGCGCGAAACATCCGCTTCTACAACAACCCTCTTTATTTGGATTTCTTGAGAGGGGATCGGGAATATCAGTGCACCGCCTGGTCCAATCCTACGTATACAGTATTGGGTTGGCGCGAACCCTGCTACCTGCTGGGCGACCGACACACCCAGGACATCAACGACCTGTTCAGCGAGGAGATGTGGTCGGAGCGTTACGGAGTTGGTAACGACTCTCGCTGCGACAACTGCCTCATGCACTGCGGATTTGAATCTGCGTCGATTTTCGGCACCTTCGAAAGGCCAGCCGATGCGCTTCGTCTTCTGAAAAAGGGCGCGTTGCAAAACAGCGGTATCGGAACGGCTTAGGCCGAGAAATCAACTGAGTACAGGGGCATGCTGGCAATACTTGTAGCGTTCGAGCGAGAGATTAAGGACTACCTGCGTGCAGGGCAGTTCAGGTTGGTAGAGAAGGAAGACGCCTTTCGGTTTTACCTGTCGCCTGTTTGCCGGGACGTGGTCGTCGTGGAAGGCGGCTTTGGTCCCCAAATGTCGCGGGACGCCGTAAGACTAGTGGCAGACAAGTACCCGCCAGACCTCCTGGTGTCAGCCGGATATGCCGCTGGCTCAAGGCCGGATATGGTCACGGGCGAGGTTGTCGTCTGCAGTCGGCTACAAAGCCTGACTGGCGAAGCAGCGTATTGGAACGTGGATACGATTCTCGGAAAATCTGTTCCGGAATCAGTGCTGCCTTACGACCAGTGGAACGACATTGAGGTACGTTGGGGCTCCTGCTTAACAATGCCCTACCTGGTGTCGGGCAGCTCTATGAAGGAGTGGTTGGGTCGAACCTTCGCGACCGACGTTATAGATATGGAAAGCTACTGGGTAAGCGAGGCCGCTGAAGAACTTGGCATACCGCATATTATCTTGCGCGCCGTTTTTGACCCCATGGGGCAAACGCTGCCTTCGTTCGTCGCCAAGTCGCTTGATGGCTCGGCTGTCCAGACGGCATTAAGGGCTGCATCATATATGGCCTCCCATCCGACATCGATAAAACGCACCATTGCTCTATTAACCCAGTCCAGGCAGGCAACAGCGTCGCTCAGCCGATTCCTGTTGAATCTGACCCCAGATGGCGCCCAGGCCTTAAACCTAGCGTTGGGCGCAAGGTGAAATAAGTCATGGACACTTTGTCCACCGGTAATTTAGTGGAGCAAACATCTCATCTGGACAAATCTATCCAGATGAGCCATGACTACTTGCTTAACGCCCAATACGCGGAGGGCTACTGGTGGGGTGAACTTGAGTCAAACCCGACCATGGAAGCCGAGTTCATACTGCTGAACTATTTTCTGGGCATCAGGGACGAGGGGCGCAACCGGAAACTGGTCAACCGCATTCTGGGCCAGCAGCGCGACGATGGGACGTGGGGTCAGTACTACGGTTCGCCAGGCGACCTAAGTACGTCGGCCGAATGTTACTTTGCGCTGAAGCTGTCCGGCATTTCCGCCGATGAGCCAAATATGGTGAAAGCCAGGGATTTCATTCTGTCCAAGGGTGGTATGCCGAACGCAAGGGTCTTTACGAAGATATGGTTCTCTCTGTTTGGCCAGTGGGACTGGAAGGGCGTTCCGGTGATGCCGCCGGAGTTGATGCTGATTCCAGACTGGTTCCCACTTAATCTTTATGACTTCTCCAGTTGGGCAAGGGCGACAGTTGTGCCTCTGCTTGTGCTGATGGACCGGAAGCCTGTTCGGAAGATACCAGACGAGGCCTGCGTCGACGAGCTATACATTCGTTCGCGAAAGGATACCGCCTACGCCATAAAGCGGCCATCCAAGCTGATCGGGTGGGAATCGCTTTTCTATGCCAACGACGTTGTGCTTCGACAGTTAGAACGACTGCCGTGGATACCGACTCGCGGCCAGGCGGTGCGCCGTGCTGAACGCTGGATCTTAGATCATCAGGAAGAGGATGGCAGTTGGGGGGGTATACAGCCGCCCTGGGTATATTCCCTGATGGCCCTTCACGAGCTGGGCTACGGCCTGGATCATCCTGCCATAAAAAAGGGACTAGAGGGGTTCGAGGCCTTTGTTATTGAGGAAGACGACACTCTAAGAGTGCAGGCATGCGTCTCGCCCCTGTGGGACACTTGCCTGACGATGATAGCGCTGCTGGACTCCGGCTTAAGGCCGGACCACCCGTCCCTGGCAAAAGCGGGCAGCTTCCTCGTGAAAAAGCAGGTTTTGAACGGTGGCGACTGGCAGGTGAGAGCCAAGGGTACGCCTCCCGGAGGATGGGCCTTCGAGTTCGCCAACGATAGCTACCCGGACCTTGACGACACGGCGGAAGTGGTAATGGCGTTGAATAAGGTGAACCTCGACGCCTACGAAGGCGAAAAACAAGAGGCTATTGAACGGGCATTACAGTGGCTTATGGGCATGCAGAGTTCCAACGGCGGCTGGGCCTCCTTCGACAAGGACAATTCCAAGGGGCTCATTTCCAAGATTCCGTTTTCTGATTTCGGCGAGACTATCGACCCGCCCAGCGTTGATGTTACTGCTCATATCCTGGAAATGTTGGGCCAATTGGGTTTCTCCGATGACATACCTGTCGTCCAGAAAGCGTTGGCTTTTATCACAAATGATCAGGAGCTTGATGGTGCTTGGTTTGGTAGGTGGGGGGTTAACTACATATACGGTATTGGGGCAGTATTGCCTGCCTTAGAGGCATTGGGCATCGATATGAAACAGAATTTCGTTCATAAAGCCGTCCATTGGGTCATCGAACACCAGAACGAAGATGGTGGATGGGGAGAAAGCTGTTCTTCTTACGTGGACTCAGCGTCACGAGGACGAGGTCCCAGCACTGCTTCTCAAACGGCCTGGGCGCTAATGGCGCTTATCGCCGCTGGAAAAAGCGAGCATCCGTCTACGTTAAATGGAGTGGACTACCTGTTGAGAACACAAGTGTCTGACGGCACTTGGGACGAGCCCTACTTTACAGGAACAGGCTTCCCTGGCTATGGTATCGGCCAGCGTTTGCCCGACTATTTGAACCCGGAGGACCCTGGATATCAAGGTGAAGAACTCTCGGCGGGCTTCATGATCAAATATCACATGTATCGTATCTACTGGCCTTTGACGGCGTTGGGACGATATAGAAGCCATATGAATGGCGAGAGGCGTATCATTAGTCGTAGTCGCGGGGTGGCTATTGCGGGGAAAAACCGGGTTGAAAAACCTAGACGAAAAAGATTGAAACAACTTATACCGATGTGGTAAATTTCACGTTGACTGTCCTTCAAAGGTTGACGGGAGAGGTTCAAAATGAAGGTTCTACAAGAGGCATCATTCAAGACCTGTATATTCACACTCGAAGTGGATGTTAGGTCTGCGGGCATGCCGGAGTTTTTCGATATCACCGACGAGGTGCAAGAATTCGTTAAGCAGTCACAGGTGCAGAACGGATTTGCGGTAGTGTTCTCGAAACATACTACGGCAGCTATTGTGTTGCAGGAAAACGAACCCCTCCTGTTGCAAGACATGGCCAGCGCAATCGAGAGATTCGCCCCAAGAAACCAGCACTACAGGCACAACGACTTCGAGGTTCGTACCGTGCACATGCACGAGGACGAGTGCCCCAACGGCCACTCGCACTGCCAGCACCTGATTTTAGGCGCTAGCGAGAACGTGCCCGTGGTGGATGGCAAACTCACGCTTGGCGAGTTCCAGCGGATATTCATGGTTGAGTTGGATGATCAGAGGGAATTTCGTCAGGTCTTGATTCAGGTAATGGGCGCCTAATTCGCCCCTGGCAACAAATGTAATTACGGGCCCGTTAATTCCCCGTTGATTCTTTGTAAACGCAGTCCCCGTCTAATGCGGGAGACTCGGGGGGCGATATGGGCAATGAAGTAGAACAGGCCTACGACCACTGCCAGCAAATAGCCAAAGAACACGCTCGCAATTTCTATTACGCCTTCCGCACCTTGCCCGCCAGGAAGCGTAGGGCTATCTATGCGGCGTATGCATTTTGTCGGCTTTGTGACGATATCTCTGACGAAGACCTTCCTCCCGGTGAAAAGGACCGCCAATTCGCGGAAACTCGCCGACATCTGGCGGACTCCCGCGATGGCAGCGCCACCGAACCCGTCTTCCGCGCCATAAGCGACGCCTCCCACGCCTTTCATATCCCCTTCGATTATTACGAAGAGGTTATCGAGGGAGTGGAGATGGACCTGACCAAGACCCGCTTCGCAAATTTCGATGAGCTAAAAGAGTACTGCTACAAGGTCGCCTCTGTGGTGGGTCTCATCTGTATCGAGGTCTTCGGCTACGACGATGCTCAGGCCCGGGAATATGCGGTAGACATGGGCTTGGCGATGCAGCTCACCAACATTCTTCGGGACGTTAAAGAGGACGCGGAGCGCGACCGCATTTACCTGCCGCAGGACGATATGGCCCGTTTCGGTTACACGGAGCAGGACCTCATGAACGGCGTTGTTAATGATTCTTTTCGAGCACTGATGGAATTCGAGGTTGGCCGCGCCAGGTCGTATTACGACAAGTCTCGGAAGCTCTTCCCGCTGATTCATCCGGAGGCCAGGGTGTGTCCAAGCTTATTGCACGCCACGTATAGTAGGGTCCTTGACCGTATTGAGTCCTCCGGCTATAACGTTTTCGAGAGGCGCATCGGTCTTAGCAAACCGACGAAGCTTCTTCTGGTGGCGAAACTCTGGGCAGGCACGCTACTTCCCTCCGTGCCAAAACCTTCGCTCAAGAGGTAGGCGGCGCGCCACACGAATGTCCACCGACCACGCCCTGATCCTCGCGCCCTTTAGCGACAGCCAGCTTGCCCGATTGCGTCAAGAAATTCACGTCGCACACGAAAGCTGGATGAAGACTAGAAAGCTCTACGACCCCGACGAGTTGGCGCAACGCCTTTTGAAGGACGGCTCTTCAATTCTCGTGATCGAGTCGGACTTTGCCTTCGAGGAGACCTTCGCACAGGTGCCCGGTCTCAAGTTCGTCGGCATTTGTAGGGCGGCAACAAATCATGTCGATCTTGAGGCGGCCTCTGAAAAAGGCATAGTCGTCGTTAACACACCGGGACGCAATGCACGCGCCGTAGCCGAGCACACGTTAGGTCTCATGCTGGCGTTGGCACGGAAGATTCCTCAATCGCATAACTACGTCAAAGAAGGCTCGTGGCAGGACCCAACGGAGCCTTACACCACCCTTCGCGGCATAGAGTTGCAGGGACGCGCGGTCGGTGTGATTGGTCTGGGCGCCATAGGCCTCATGGTTGCAGAGATATGTCACGCGCTGGGGATGGAGGTGCTGGGCTACGACCCCTACGCCGACCCCAATGTCTCCTACATAAAACAGGTGGAGTTGGATGAGCTTCTCAAGCAGGCTGACTTCATCGATGTGCATGTGCCGTTGACGCCGCAGACCCTGGGTACGTTGAATGCCGAACGGTTGGCTTTGGTGAAGCCGACAGCATATGTAATAAGCGCCTCCGACGCAGCGGTCTTCGAAGGGAAGGCATTGGCAGACGCTCTTATTGAAAAGCGCATAGCCGGCGCCGCTCTGGACGTCTTTGAGTCGCACCCTGTTTCGCCGCAGAACCCGTTGCTTGCGCTCGATAACGTAGTCCTCACCCCCCACATCGGAGGAGCCACCGAGGAGACAGTGGAGCGTCATTCCCGCATGATGACCGATGACATTCTGCGGTTCGTAAACGGCCAGAGCCCCCTTAACCTCGTGAACCCTGACGCCTGGCAGAACAGGACGTGATGGCATGATTAAGGGACCTGTTCTGGTAATAGACGCCGGCTCTAGCAGGCTGCGCTGCCACATTTTCGATGGTGAGGGCACAATAGTAGCCTCGTCTGCCACGGAATGGGCGTATCTGGAAGAGCCAGACGCTCCATCTATGGCCAGGTCATTCGACCCACAACAGTTGTGGGACGGTATTTGCCTGGCAATTCGCCAGTGTGCTGCCGATGCCCCGACCAGCCTCGGAGTCGTGTCATGCATCGCGGTGACCAGTCAACGCCAGGGTGTCGTATTTCTGGACGCAGCCGGTAACGAAATCTACGCCGGACCGAACATGGACCTGCGAGCGGTCTTTGAAGGCGCGGCCATAGATGAGGAATTTCGGGAGCATGTCTACGGAGTAACGGGACATCTGCCCTCATTCTTTTTCACGCCTGCCAAGCTGCGTTGGTTCCAGCAACAGCGGCCGAAAGCCTATGGTAGAATAGCCACCGTTTTGACTTTGGCCGACTGGTTGGCGTGGCGGCTTACAGGCGTCGTCGCCAACGAAGTTACTCTGGCTGGCGAGGCCGGACTGCTGGATATCGGCAGTCGACAATGGTGCAACGGTCTGCTGCGGGAACTCGAACTGCCTGAACGGACCGGTCCTCTGGTGAAGTCCGGTGTTGTAGCCGGCAACGTATCTGGTCACGCTGCCAGCGCGACTGGCCTTGCAGTGGGAGTTCCCGTCACGATTGCAGGCGCGGACACCCAGTGTGGACTTCTAGGCATGGGCGTAGCGGAAACAGGTCACGTTGGCGTCGTGGCAGGCTGGAGCGCACCGGTACAGATGGTGACGGCTCAGCCGAAGCTTTCACCGGAGATGCGCACTTGGGCGGGATGCCATGTGCTCGACGACGGCTGGGTGGCGGAAAGTTCGGCCGGAGATACCGGAAACGCTTACCAGTGGCTGGCGGACACGGTTTACGGCGACAGGAGTGATCCTTTCGCTGATATGGCGATTGACGCTTCCTTCAGCGGTTCGGGGGCGAACGGAGCAGTAGCATTCATGGGAAACGGAGCAATGGACATGGGATCTGTTGGGATGACCTACGGCGGGCTCATGTTTCCAGTGCCTCTTAATGCGGCGACTGGTAAGATTCAGCGGAAAGACCTGGCGCGGGCTGCGTTGGAATCCACCGCCTACGCCATAAGAGCCAACATAGAGCAGTTGGAGGCCGTGACTGGTCAGAGTGCGATGTCCATCTCGCTGGGTGGCGGCATGACACGGACCGCCGCCTTCCCTAAAATACTTGTTGATGTACTGGGGCGGGATGTTCTTCTGTCGTCTCTTCCGGACGCAACGGCGATTGGTACATTCTTGTGCGCCAAAACAGTCTTGGGCGACTTCCGAGACCTGAGGGAGGCTGCCGCGCATGCCAGGTCAGACATGCGGCTACTGCAGCCAGACGCACGCAACGCGGCCCAGTACGAAGAGTATTACAAGGGTTGGATACGACTGTCTGAATCTCTCCGAAACATAGAACTTTAGCAAGGGCGACTCCAGAAATATGACGATTCGCTGGAAAGACGAAAGGCAGTCCGTAGTAACGGCGGCGCAGGAAATGGCGTCGCTGGGGCTTACCGTCGGCACCAGTGGTAACGTGAGCCTCCGCGTCTCTTCTGACGACATGGGCGAGCCTGACCGGGTACTGGTTGCGATTACTCCAACGGGCGTGTCTTACGCTGAAATGACACCCCAGGACATCGTGGTCGTTGACCTCGATGTGAACCCTGTAGACGGTGAAGGCATTCCCTCTTCCGAAACGCTGCTGCATACGGAGATTTACCGGCGGCGTGCTGACGCTGGCGCGGTAATCCACACCCACTCGGTTTTTGCCAGTGTAGCGGCCGTAATGGGGCTGGAGATGCCGCCGATAATTGACGAGGCGATCATATCAATCGGGGGGCCGGTCAAGGTGTCCGAGTACGCCTTTCCAGGGTCGCAGGAGTTGGCCGACAACGTCTGCGCCGCGCTGGAAGGACGTAACGCCGCCATTATCCGTAACCATGGCGCCGTCTGCGTGGGCGAAGACCTCAGAGAAGCGCTGAACGTCTGCGTGATGCTGGAACGTCTGGCTCAGATATATTATTACGCTTCTATGTCGGGGAAGGTGACCACCTTGCCAGCCGATGTTGTTGAGGCCGAGGTGGCGATTTTCGAAATGCGCCGGCAGGCCCGTTTGAATAGATCGTAATCAGGACTGTGAGGAATAGAGAATGGTAAGCGTTCCCGGTTTCCTGCTTCGTAGGCTCTACGTTAAGGAAAGCCTTAGAAATACACCTAACGGCTTTGAGTTCCAGCTCATGAACAAGTTGGGGTCCGGATATACTCATGGCATGTCACCTCTCATCGTGGATGGCGTAGAGCAGGTTTTGAGCCGATCATTCTTCATTCTGAACGACCAGGAGACTGCTTTCGATCAGATATCCCGGGACAATACGTTCACTCTGGCCATGAACAAAGCGATTACAGTTTGGGTAGATGGCGTGACGCTGGAACCGGGCGCCCGGAAGATAGGGATGGGGTTTGATGTCCCTGGTCTTGGTACTCTAAAGTTCGACTTCACTGACGTGATCGAGTAGTGACCTCTGGGATTCGAGGGATAGCTATCACGGGGGCGTCCGGCTACATAGGGGGCCAGCTTATCCGGCACTTGGACGGTCTGGATAGCGTCGACCATATCCTCGCCACAGACATCCGTCCTCCTCGGCAGCAGTACTCAAGCAAGGTTGTGTTTGTTCAACACGATGTCACATTGCCCATGGATGATCTGTTTCGAGAGCACGGCGTGGAAGCGGTAGCACACCTGGCGTTTGTGCTTAATCCAGATCGGCAGTACAAGACGGCGCTTCGAATCAATGTGCACGGAGCCATGAATGTTATGCAATCGTGCGTTCTAGGTTACGTGCGGCATCTGGTATACCTTAGCAGCACGACAGTTTACGGGGCGCACCCAGATAACCCTGCCCTGCTAACCGAAGAATCACCCGTGCGTCCTGTGAAGGGCTTCCGATACGGTGAGACCAAGGCGAGTGCGGACCTCTACCTACAAGGTGATCTGATGGCAGACGCTGCTTGCGACGTATCGATACTGCGGTCATGCCCGGTACTTGGTCCAAACGCAGACAACTTCGTAGCCCAGTCCTTCTCGCGATCCACGTTGGTGGGTATTAGAGGCTTCGATCCTCCAATGCAGTTCATCCACGAGGATGACATGGTTGCGGTTCTGGCACATTGCCTGCTGAACAAAGTCAACGGCATCTACAACGTTGGCGGTGATGGGGCAGTTGCTTGGGATGAAATGGCGCGTTTGGCTGGAAAGCGCCTGTTGAGAATGCCTGCGCCGCTGCTTTATGGCCTGACTAGTCTCACCTGGGCGCTTCGACTGCAAAATAGCTCCCCGGCATCCGGGCTAAACTTCATTCGCTACCCGTTCTTGGCCTCCACACAGAAGCTTGAACGAGAGCACGGACTGAAGGCAAAGTATACTTCCCGTGACGCTTGGGAGGCCTTCGTCGCAAGCAGGAATAAGATATGAAAGTGTTGATCGACACGGACCCTGGCACCGACGATGCTCTTGCCTTGATCTTGGCGCTTAATTCGCCTGCATTAGAGATTCTTGGCCTAACGACCGTGGCTGGTAATGCTTCGCTGGCCCTCACCACTCGTAACGCCCTGCGTATTCTTGAATATATGGGCCACCCAGACATTCCCGTTTACAGGGGAGCCTCCCGGCCACTCAAGGGGCACTTCACCTACGCCTACTACTACCACGGCCCCGCTGGATTGACGGTGCGACTTCCTACGCCAAAGTCGAAACCCTCCGCCGTCGCGGCTCGCCAGGCTATTGTGGACTCCGCCAAAGCCTATCCAGGCGAGCTTACCCTGATTGCATTGGGTCCCCTAACTAACGTTGCCCGGGCAATCCAGGACGAGCCAGCTTTGCCGGAATTGCTGAAAGAAATCTACGTCATGGGTGGCGCTGTTAACGTGCCGGGCAACGTGACGCCCTACGCGGAGTTCAACATTTATGACGATGCGGAGGCCGCTAACGTAGTCTTTTCGTCCGATGCCAAGATAACGCTGGTGGGGTTGGACGTATGCCACGAGCCGTCTGTTTTGCGCGATGACGCCGAATGGTTCAGCGGGAAATCCCTGGGCGAAAAGCTGGTGGCTCGCATTATAAGAAACTGGTTCAAAATGCGCCCCGATGACGACCGGTATAACCTTTGCGATCCCCTGACCGTGCTAGCTTCCCTCAGGCCAGAGCTTTTCACCTATAAACAGGCCTCCGTACAGGTCGAAACCCAGGGGGAACGTCTAGGCGAGACCACCGCAGAGTTCGGCTCTGGCCGAGTGCGGGTGGCCGTAGATATCGATGTTGCGGCCGCCAAAGATGGCGTCCTGGCAGGGTTGGGCTAGGCAACGGCCCCGTTGCCGTTCTAACAGGCGTTGCCGGAAAACCTGGACTAACTGTTGACCGTCCCTGGCGTCGGTGCTATATTACCAGTAGGATTGTTGACTAAAATCATCAACAAAGAGTTTTACTCTCAGGAGAACATAAAATATGACCGAACAAAGGGTCATTTCCCGTGCAACCGGAGTAGAAGACAACGAATATAAATGGGGCTTCGACTTCGATATTGAATCGGACAAAGCTCCCAAAGGACTCAGCGAGGACATTGTCCGGCTGATATCCCAAAAAAAAGGCGAGCCTGAGTGGATGTTGGAATGGCGTCTTAAGGCCTACAAGTACTGGTTGACCCTCGATAATGAGGAGCCAAAATGGGCCAACATCGACTACCCGCCCATCGACTTTCAGGACATGTACTACTACGCGGCACCCAAGTCGTCGGCCGAAGCTCCTCAGAGCATGGATGACGTGGACCCTGAAATACGGGAGGCCTTCAACAAGCTGGGCATACCTTTGATTGAGCAGCAACGCCTGAGCGGCGTGGCCGTGGACGCAGTGCTGGACAGCGCATCCGTGGCCACCACCTATCGCAAGATGCTTGAGGAAGTGGGCGTTATATTCTGCTCCGTCAGCGAGGCCGTGAAGACCCACCCTGACCTCGTAAAGAAGTACCTTGGTTCAGTGGTTCCCTATACGGACAACTTCTTCGCTGCCCTAAACGCTGGGGTTTTCAGCGACGGTTCCTTCGTCTACGTACCTCCGGGAGTGCGTTGCCCCATCGAATTGATGACCTACTTCCGCATCAACGAACTGAACACGGGACAGTTCGAGCGAACCCTGATTATCGCGGACAAGGGCAGCTACGTAAGCTACCTTGAAGGCTGCACAGCGCCTATGCGCAAGACACATCAACTCCACGCTGCAGTTGTTGAGCTTATAGCGCTGGACGATGCGGAAATCAAGTACTCGACATTGCAGAACTGGTTTCCTGGTGATAAGGAAGGCAACGGCGGAGTCTACAATTTCGTGACGAAGCGTGGCGCCGCAAGGGGCAAGAACTCGAAGATATCCTGGACGCAGGTGGAGACAGGCTCGGCCATCACGTGGAAGTACCCCAGCGTCATTTTGCAGGGTGACAACTCCGTGGGTGAGTTCTACTCCGTCGCGTTGGTAAACAACTACCAGCAGGCTGATACCGGCACGAAGATGATCCACATCGGCAAGAACACAAAAAGCACGATCATCGCCAAGGGCATATCCGCTGGTAAGGCGCAAAACACGTATCGCGGCCAGGTTAAAATAATGCCCTCGGCAACGAACGCTCGGAACTTTACGCAGTGCGATTCGCTCCTCATAGGGGACAAGTGTGGCGCACACACAGTCCCGTATATAGAGGTGCGGAACCCCACGGCGCAGATGGCTCACGAGGCCACCACCTCCAAGGTCGACGACAGTCAACTGTTCTACCTGCAACAACGCGGGATAGGCCTGGAGGACGCCAACTACATGATCATAAACGGCTTTTGTCGTGGCATCTTCAAGGAGTTGCCATTCGAGTTCGCGGCTGAGGCCTCTCAGTTGCTAAGAGTAAATCTGGAGGGAACCGTAGGGTAAAGATGACTCAGGAAATCAAGAATAGCCCAGTGCTTGAGGTCATAGACCTCCACGTTTCAATCGAAGATAAAGAGATACTAAAGGGCGTTAACCTGACCGTTAACATCGGCGAGGTACACGCTATCATGGGTCCAAACGGCTCAGGTAAGAGTACTCTCGCCAATGTTTTGGCGGGGCGACCTGAATACACGGTCACTGGAGGCCAGGTCCTGTATAAGGGCATGGACCTTCTCAGCATGCTGCCGGAATTGCGCGCTCGCGAAGGCATATTCCTTGCCTTCCAGTACCCGGTGGAGTTGCCGGGAGTTCGCACGTGGCAGTTCCTGAAGGCCTCTGTAGACGCCATTCGACAGCACAGGGGCGAGAAAGTGCTGAGCGTCCGTGAATTCGACAAACTTTTGGATGAAAAGCGTGAGATCGTCGAGATGGACACGGATCTGGTGAAGCGCTCGGTAAACGAGGGTTTCTCCGGCGGAGAGAAGAAGCGGAACGAGATAATGCAAATGGCGCTTCTCGATCCCACATTGGCGCTGCTAGACGAGACGGACTCGGGTCTCGACATCGACGCCTTGAGGATTGTCTCCGAGGGCGTTAATAAGGTACGTTCCGACAAGAACGCCTTCGTTCTCGTGACACACTACCAACGAATTCTGAACTACATAACGCCAGACTATGTACATGTACTGGTAGATGGCAGTATCGTGCGCTCGGGAGGCCGTGAGCTAGCCCTGGAACTTGAAGACAAGGGCTACGAATGGCTGCGAGACCAGGTAGCGGTGTAGGTTAAGCCAATATATGACACAGACACTAACTAAATACCAACAGTACGAAACGGACTACAAGAGCTTCGATGACTCGATTGGCAGCGGCCAGCCCGAGTGGCTACGGTCGATGCGGCTAAGTGCATGGTCACGCTTTCAGGAGCTAGGCTTTCCGACAGCGCGGCGAGGCAACGAGCCCTGGAAGTACACCAACGTGGGGCCTATAGCCGACGCAAGTTTGGCTTTGGCTACCAAGCCAGCGCAGGTTACCCTCGATCAGATCAAGGCCACAGCGCCTTGGGACGATAGCTGGCTCAACATGGTTTTTGTAGACGGACATTACGTCTCTGAATATTCCGGAAGCGCGTCTGGCAACGTCACGGTGACTAGCCTCGCGCAGGCCATTGCTAACGGCGACGAATTGGTAGAGCAACACCTGGGGCAAGCTCCTCAGTTCGAGGAAGCCGACGGGTTCGTCTCTCTTAACACGGCGTTCGTGCGGGACGGCGCGGTGCTCCACATCAAACAAGGTGTTACCGCTGATAAGCCCGTTCACCTGCTCTTCGTTTCTTCGGGAGCAGATGAGGCCACAGTGTCCCATCCCAGGGTACTCCTGGTGTGCGAGGCCAACAGTAAGGCCACACTAATCGAGAGCTTTGTCGGCCTGGACGAGAACGTCTACTTCACCAATGCCATCACCGAGATTTCGATGGCCTCAGGCGCAGAGCTGCAGCACTACCGACTAATGCAGGAGAGCGAAAAAAGCTTCCATGTTGGGTCCGCCCGCGTTCAACAAGAGTCGGATAGCGTCTACAGGTCCAAGGTGTTCGAGAGGAAAGTCGGCCTCGGTAGGTTCGACCTCTACACCAACATGGATGGCGAGGGCTCCAGTTGTGACCTGAAGGGCCTTTACTACACGTCGGGCTCGCAGCACGTGGACAATTACATAAACATCAACCATCAGAAACCGCACTCCACTAGCCGTCTGTACTACAAGGGCATTCTGGACGGGAAATCCAGGGCCGTATTTGGCGGGACGGTTTACGTGCAGCCTGGCGCCATCAAGACGGACTCTCGTCAAGAGGACAAGAACCTGGTGCTTTCGCCCGACGCAGAGGTGGATAGCAAACCGGCTCTTTTCATATACGCCGACGATGTAGTTTGTGGCCACGGCGCAACAGCCGGCAACATTGACCAGGACACGGTGTTCTATATGCGGAGTCGCGGTCTGGATCTTGAAGCGGCCAGCCGTCAACTGATCTACGGATTCGCGGATGAGATCATCGAGGCTGTGGAAGATGACGGCCTCCGCCAGTACCTTGAAAAGCTGTTCCTGGAATCTCTTCCCAGCTACAAGTTTGAATTCTAACTTTAAGTAGAGTTTTCAAGCGAGTGTTATCTGGCAGAGCCGGATTGCCCGTTATGGCATTTTCAGGTCGGAGCTAAATTTTGGCTGGTGTGTTCTGAGGCTTTCGATGGGAGGTATCCCGCTAGCGAAAGTACCTCGTCGTTGGATTGGAACATAAGATGAGCCGGAAAATATAGAAAAATGTACGATTTACAAGAGCTATACCAGGAAGTTGTGATGGACCATAATCGCAGTCCACGCAACTTCCGTAAATTGGGAAATGCTAACCGGTCGGCGGAGGGCTTCAACCCTCTGTGCGGTGACCAGATCACGTTGTACTTGGAAGTGGACGACGACGATAAGATCAAGGACATCGGCTTTCAAGCTGGAGGTTGCGCTATATCCAAAGCGTCAGCTTCAATGATGACGGACGTTGTCAAAGGCGTCAGCGTGAAAGAGGCTGAACACATTTTCAATAATTTTCGTCAGATGATAACCCAGGAAGACTACGATGCCGAAATTCTAGGCGACGCGGAGATACTATCCGGTGTCTCGCAATATCCGGCGCGAATCAAATGCGCAGTGCTATCTTGGCACACGCTGAAGTCTGCGCTAGATGGCGCTGACACTCAGCGAATTACCACCGAATAACGGGGCAGAGGTATTTCCCAATGAACATTCCCATTAAAGTCGACTACGGGGTGCGGGCGCTGGTTGATATTGCCATGAACGGCGATGGTAACCCGGTGAGGGCCAGCGTGATAGCGGGCCGGACATCTATACCGGAGCCTTACCTGGCACAGGTGCTGCATGGGCTTAGCAGGAATGGCATCATCAAGAGCGTGCGCGGCCCTCTGGGTGGTCACTTACTGGCCAAGCCACCCTCCGAGATACGTCTAAGCAAGGTTATGGCCTGCCTGGGTGGCACCGAGACCCCCGTGGCCTGTTTGGATGACGCATCGTCATGTATCCATGTCCCTGCATGTGCTCAGAGAGAAGTTTGGCGAAATGTTGCAGAAACTGTGTTCAAGATCTTAGACTCTACAACTATAGAAGACCTGGTCAACAGGACTCGTTCAAATCCGGCGCGAATTGAGGCCGTAGTTTAGCACCAGGACTTTGGTTAGTCTAAATAACGTTCACAGGGGGTAAAGAAATGGCGTTTCAAAAAGTAGGGAAAGTAGACGAGGTTCCCGAGGGCAAGTCCAAAGTATTCGAAGTTGGCAACAGACCCATCGCAGTTTGCAATTTCGAGGGCAAGCTTTACGGCATTGAGGACGTATGTACCCACGACGGGGCATCATTCAATGCCAGCGCTCTAATCGGTTGTGAAATCGAATGCCCTCGGCACGGCGCACGCTTCGACGTGACCAACGGCAAAGTCACGGACCTTCCTGCAGTTATGCCTGTTGAAACATTTGAAGTGCGTATCGATGGAGACGACATCGAGATTGATGTCTAGGTCCACTCGCAATTATGTGGACTCTCTATTTCCGAAGGGATAGTGGAATATGCTCGACGTTAGCAAAATAAGAGAGGACTTTCCGATCCTCTCCAAAAAAGTGTACGATGGCCAGCCTTTGATCTGGTTGGATTCTGCCGCGACATCGCAGAAGCCTCGTTCCGTAATTCAGTCCATCGTGGACTACTACGAAGGCTTCAATGCCAACGTACATCGTGGTGTACACGCCCTTAGCATAGAGTCCACCGCGGCCTTTGAAGACGCCCGACAGAAGGTTGCTGATTTCATTGGCGCCGAGAGTTCAGAGTGCATTATATGGACACGCAACACTACCGAGAGCATTAATCTCGTAGCGCACACATGGGCCCAGGAAAATATCCACGCCGGCGACGAGATTCTCGTTACGGCTTTGGAGCACCACAGCAATCTCGTGCCCTGGCAGAAGGTGGCTCGTGACAAGAAAGCCACGCTCCGTATAATTCCGCTGGCCAAGGACCAGTCACTGGACCTGAGCGAGATTGATACGCTGATTAACCCGCGAACCAAGCTTGTTGCCATGGTTCAAAAGTCCAACTCCATCGGAACCACCAACCCTGTTAAAGAACTAGCCGCCAAGGCCAGGGCCGTCGGCGCAGCTGTGCTGGTGGATGGCGCACAGAGCGTCCCGCACATGCCGGTGGACGTGGCGGATATCGACTGCGATTTTCTGGCCTTCTCGGGCCACAAGATGTTGGGGCCCACGGGAATAGGTGTGCTGTACGTGAAGCATGACATACTGGAGCGCATGGAGCCCTTCCTGCGTGGCGGTGATATGGTGCTCGAGGTTAGCTATGAGGATGCCTCTTGGAATAGCCTTCCTTGGCGCTTCGAGGCGGGCACTCCGAATATGGCGGGGGCCATAGGTATGGGCGCTGCCATCGATTATTTGAACGGGCTTGGCATGGAAAACGTCCGCGACCACGACATCCAGTTGACCAAACATGCCCTCGACTCCTTCAAGGAGCTGGAAGAGGAGTTGGAGATTTACGGGCCTAAAGACCCTGCTCTTCGGTCTGGGGTCGTCTCCTTTCACCACCCGGATGTGCACCCTCACGACCTGGGTACGGTGCTGGACAGACGAGGCATAGCCATACGCACAGGTCACCACTGCACCATGCCACTGGTAAGGTCGCTTGGTGTTCCTGCTACTGCAAGGGCTAGCTTCTACCTGTACAATACCAACGAAGAGGTCGATGCACTGCTGGACGGGATTAAAGAAGCCCTGAGGTATTTCGGGAATGGCGCTGGAACGGCTGGATGATCTTTATCGCGATGCTATATTGGAGCATCGCCGTAACCCTAGAAACGCCGATAAACTCGAAGACTTCGACACCACGGGTGACGCCGTTAACCCCTTCTGCGGCGACGAGATACACCTTCAGCTAAAGCAGGACGACAAGGGTCGTATTACTGCGGTGGGCCTGCAAGGCGAGGGCTGTTCTATCAACCGGGCATCAGGCTCAATGATGTCCGAGGCCGCCAAAGGCAAGACCCCTACGGAAATTCGCGCCCTTACCGACTGGGTAAGAAAGCTAATGCAGGGTGACCCTGAAGCCGAATCCCAATTGAGTCCCGAGGGTGACCTTCGAAATCTTTTCGGCGTGCGAGAGTACCCCATCCGCATCAAGTGTGCGCTGCTTCCCTGGTCCGCGCTGGACGAGGCGCTTTCCAAACTTTCCGACGGCTAGAGCGATAAAAACGAGTCCGCCCGTAAGCTTTCCCTTGGCCTCCGTTAAACCCTTACCGCTGACCGGACGCCAAAAAAGTCTTGAGCGTCTCGAGGTCCATTCCATCTATGCCCAGGTCTTCGGGTGTGCGTGCCGCTTCCCAGCCGTCGAACCCAATCACGATGGAACCAATGTCCACGAACGACCTCATGAGGGGCGTGTCCACACCGAACTGTTTCCCCACCAGACTCCATGCGGCAATTCCGTAGGGAATGTCTTCCGTGAGCCAGCGGCTGTCCAGGGAGCCGGGGGCCTTTAGCCGAGTAAGCATCATGCTGCCGTTAATCGTAGCCCAGAGGTCCCCTTGCGGCCCAAATCCTGCATTATGGAATCCCTCGTTGGCCGGCAATAACTCGTACCCCAGGGCACTGCCTATGGCGCGGCGTTCGTCGTCCACCTGCATGATGACCTTCGCTACAGAGGGCGAGACGCCCTCCTCGTAGAAGTAGAACTCGCCACGGGAATACTCGATGCGCCCGGCGTTCATTAGCACCCCCGCAGGATGGACCACCGGATTGATGGCTGACAGCCCTGCCGCCATCACGTCTGGGTACAGAGAAATGCCGGGAAACAGAGGGTCGACGATCTGCCTCACCCGTTCGCCGTCCGTAGCTGGCAACACGCCCATACCAAGGCTGGTCACGATGCCCCATATCGTAGCCGTATCGGGCGAGGTCTTGCGACAAACATAGGGAGCAGTGTCTACCTCCGCCAGCGTCACGCCTGTAGTTCCAGCGTCGCGCAGTACCTTTGCCCACTCGAGCGCGCCAAACGTTCCGGGTATGACCACCACCGTCTGCCCTTGCCGAATGTGAGGGGCGCACACCTCAGCGAATCGTTTGTGGGCGTAGGCAGGCACTATAAGCAACACCAGGTCCGATGCGGCCAATGCTTCCTCCGCATCTGTAGTTACCTTTTGGATTTTGGCTGCACCCTGCTCCGCTACTCCCACCAGATTGATGATTTGGGACTCGCGTATCGGCTGTAGGGAATCTGCGAACTCCGGTAACTCGTACAGGGTGATCTCGTGACCCTGGAGGCTCAGGTTAGCTGCGACGGCGAAGGCTGTGTTACCGCCTCCCAAGATGGTTACAGATCTGTTGCTCATTTTCCCCCTCTACGATGTAGTAACGCTGATCAACCTGCGCTATTTATGTGAGTTGGTATCTTCGCATATTGAGTCTGGCTAATTCCGCACTTTTGCTCGGAGCCTAGACTAGCATTCGACTTTACCCAAATCTGGCTGGACTGAAAGGCTCAATGGGAAAATCCGCCGCGCCTTTTAGTATCTGGTCAGTGAGTGCTTTTGCCATCCCCGGCCCAAGAAGAATGCCCTTGCGTCCTGCGCCTGTGGCGATGTATGCGCCCTCCAGGCCCGGCACAGGGCCAAGAATGGGAATGCCGTCCACAGAAAGGGGCCGCAGACATGCCGTGTGCTGCACTAGCTCCGCGTCCAACAGCGAGGGTATCATCTTCAATAGAGAGGCCATAATCTGATCTCTCGCCGCCGCTGTCGGGTTCTCGTCGAAGCCCGCCTCTTCCTCGGTCGTGCCGGTCCAAAGTAGGCCGTCCATCTTGGTATTTGCGTAGTTTCCCGCCCAGCCTATTGAGCAGTCGAAGGGAGCGCCCGGAGCCTTCAAGCGAAGTATCTGCCCCTTCAATGGTCGGATCGGTATGTCCAGTCCGGTCCAGGAAGACGCGTCTGCGCTCCATGGGCCTATCGCAATGACAACCGCACCGCATGGTATTTCGCCGGTCTCAGTGACGACGCCTGTCACCTTGCCGCCGCTAGTTCGGAGGCCGTTAACGTTGCCGTGTCGAACCGTAGCTCCCATCTTTTCCGCTGCCTGAGTGAGCGCCAGAATGAATTTGTAGGGCTCTACTTCTGCGACGCCTTCCACGTAAACCCCGCCGAGAATCTCCTCAGAAACTCGGGGCTCAATCTCCATGGCCTTTGCGGCATCTACCCACTCTACGCGGTAGCCGTCCTGCTCCTGCTGCCACGCCAACGGCCCTTTGGCCTCGTCCACCTCATCCTCTGTGAAGGACAGCGAAAGCGAAGGGCGCAGGCGAAATTCCGTGGCGACTCCGGTTTCTTCCGGAAGCGACTTGGCGAACTCACTGTGAAGGCGAAGGCCCTCTTTGGCCAGAGGATACACCGGGCCGGGTATGCCTGCTCCAGACAAAGGCGTCAGGCCGCCGTAAGCGAAACCAGATGCGTGGCTTCCGACGGAGTCGCGTTCAATGACGGTACTCCGAACCCCGGCCAGGCCCAGAAAGTAAGCCGTCGCGATTCCGACTACGCCACCGCCAACGATGACTACTTCGCTGCTGCCTGCGTTCATTATATCCTCCAAACTAGACTACTCTCACCGGCCTGTTCAGGGCCGAAAGCCCCGTGAACGCCCGAATAGGCGCAAGTGCAAACTCGAATCCTAAGTCGGTCAAACCAATGTTACCCCATTGGCCTGAAAGGCGCACCACCTGCCAATCGCCTTGGCCATTTCCCATTTGTCAGATTTTTCAGAGCAGACCTGCGTGGCCGCCGTGGGGAGGTGTTTGCATGGCCCATTTTGAGGTGCCTGACTCCGCTACTTGCCGCAACCAACCCTGGTGCCTATAATCCGCTACGGAAGTCCCACCTTTGACAAGACGAACGACATGAAGGTCGGGGAATCCGTGACGGCTTAATTCTCGCAGTTGACTGGAACAGGCCGGAATCAAGAAAAATTTACCGTAAGGAGCTCAAGAGGGAATGACAGTAGCGTCCGATGACATCGAACATTATCTGGAAGTCGCCAAAAGACTGTTTCCGAAAGTGGCGGCTGCGTCTGAACAGATTCACAATGATCGGGAGCTACCGCCCGCACTGGCTCAAGAATTGGCTGATGAGGGTTTTTTCAGACTACTATTGCCCAAGAGTCTCGGGGGCGCAGAGCTTAATTTCCTCGACTTCTTACGCATAATCCAATACATCGGGCAGGCCGACAGCAGCACGGCATGGTGCCTTAACCAAAACAACATTTTGGCCACAAACGCTGTACGCATGCCTGAGGCAACCGCAAAGAAGATATGGAATGAGCAGAGGGCAGTGCTGACGAACGGTCCTCCCACATACGAAGCTAAAGCGGTGCAAGTCGATGGCGGCTATAAGCTCTCCGGTCGCTGGGACTTCAGTACGGGGATACGCCACGCGACATGGGTTGCAGCATTGGCTCCGGTTACTCGGGACAGCCACGAGCAGGACAGCATAACCTCACGACGCGATTCCCGAATCTTTCTGGTCCCGAAAGAAGAGGTCGAGGTTCATGACGCGTGGGATGTAAGGGGTCTTCGTGGCACGGGCAGCTTTAGCTTCTCGGCCCTTGACATATTCGTGCCTTCCGACCATACTTACAGCACGTCCGACCCTACTCGCGAGCCCGGACCAACCTATGCCATCCCCACGGTGCTTACCTTCGGGGCTGGTTTCGCAACTGCTGCGTTGGGCAATGCGCGGGCTAGTCTGGACGCAGTCATAAAGCTTGCCAGCACCAAGACTCCTGCATATGGCAATACCCTTCTTCGAGATATGTCTACTACGCAGCGCCAGATGGGCCAGACCGAGGCCATGTGGCGGTCCTGCCGTGCGTACCTGCGTGAAGCAACTGCCAGGGTCTGGGAGAGCGCCAGCGTACGGGGAACCTTGACGGTCGAAGAGCGCATTGACTTGCGCCTTGCCGCCACGCACGCCATCCGTACCTCCTGCGAGGTCGTGGGCATTGCCTATAACCTTGGAGGGTCCAGCGCCGTATTCGAGAGCAGCCCTCTCCAACGTTACTTTCAGGACGCCAACGTCATGAGCCAGCAGGGTCAGGGTCGCATGCTGCATTTCGACGTGGCTGGCGCGTATCACCTGGGTCTTGAGCCAGAAGGCCTTTTCTAACCTGCTACCCATGTCTCGTGAGCCTCGCGGCGGCGGGACCGATTCATTGTGGCATATTGGAGTTATTTATTGAGTTCTTCAGATTACCAGAGAGACGTAATGCCCTATTACGGGGGACTGGTCTCTTTCTTCAGGTTGCCTCCGATTGAGTTCAAGGATATTGCGGAAGGAACGACCGTTATCGCCGGTGTGCCTATCGATAACGGCATATACGGAGGGAGACCCGGCGCGCGTTTCGGTCCAAGGGCGATCCGCGAGGCGTCTATGTTCTTCAGGGCGGGATACGAGTTGGCGCCAGATAAGACGAGAGTGGACCTGGATTCCGAGACTGCCCTACGTCTGAAGGATGCGCCCGATGTCGGAGACCTGGGCGACTTCAACATATACCCTACGGATCTGATGAAAACTACAGAGTCCGTGACTCAGGGTGTTGCGGAGGTGGTTCAGCGAGGCGGCTTCCCGGTAGTAATGGGTGGCGATCACTACGTAGCGTATCCGTCGTTCGAAGGCTTTGCCAAAGGCATGGCGGAGAGGCATGAGAATCTTCGCCTGGGATTCATACATATCGACGCCCACACTGACTTCAACGAAAGCAACGCGCTGGGCGGGCGCTACCACCACGGAACCATGGTACGTCGCATCAGCGAAAACCCCGCGATTGAATATAAGAACCTGGCCTGGGTTGGCCTGAACAGTCCCGTCACCGTGGACCAGTTTGAGCTGAAGCGAGAGCACAATCTGAACATGATGACGGCCCGGAACGTGCGCGACCGGGGAATTGCCGACGTTATGACCGATGCCATGAACACGGCCGCGGATGGCGTGCACGCGGTGTACGTCAGCATAGACATCGATGTAATCGACGCCCACCAGTCCACTGGCACTGGCTCGCCCGAATTTAACGGGGTTCACACTGCCGAATTCTTTGAGGCCATGGACATGCTTAGCCGCTACGATATGCTGGCGGCCTTCGATCTGTGCGAGGTGTCGCCCGAATGGGACCCCTCAGGCCAAACTGAGCGCATCGCGGTAGATGGCATGCTCAGGGTGCTGCACCCGAGGCTTTTCGATGAGGTGAATCTGTGAGGTGGACGATGACCATCAGTAAGCAATCAGGGAGTCGATGATGTCTGGAAACCTCCGCATTACGGCAGGGCCGTACAACTTCGTGGCGAAGCAGGAAGAGGCAGCGCCTAACACCTGCGCGGCTTTCCTGGGGCAGTTGCCGTTCCGTAACAAGATCATTCACGTCCGTTGGAGCGGCGAGGCAGTGTGGGTGCCTCTCGGCGATGCGAAGATAACCTCTGAATACGAGAACCACACAACCTATCCCTCCCGTGGCGACATTCTGCTCTACCCCGGCGGAATAAGCGAAACGGAGATCTTGATCGCTTACGGGGCTACTTCGTTCGCCAGCAAGATGGGTTCTCTGGCAGGCAACCACTTTCTTACCATAGTAGAAGGCTTGGAAAATCTGGCTGCGCTGGGCCACATGGTGCTTTGGGAAGGCGCTCAGGACATACTTTTCGAGGCCATATAGGCACACTCACCACGATGGGCCTCTTCCAGAAGTTACCTTACCGAGACCTTTGACCAGTGAGAATACTCAAACCCGGCGAAATTAGGATGGAACTGCTTCACCCTTGGCCACCATGTCCAGACGGAAACGCCGCCAGCAGCAACGAACCGATGCGAATCTTCCATTGCCCGCCGCTGAACTTCCAGAAATATCTTTTTGCGTTTCGTGGGGTCTAGTTCTTGGGCTTGCGACTCGATCAGGGCATCTATATTGGCATCGTACACCGCAGTGGTGTTCCAGTGGCCTCCGCTGTGCAGAACGGTCAGCATGTATGCATTAGGAGACAACACTGGCGCCATAGGACCGGCGAACATCTGGTAATCTCCACCCAGCCAAACATCCTCTCCGAAGTAACGTCGGTTAACGACCTCAATCGCTGGCTCAAAGCCGACAACTCGCATCTCATCCGCGATTCGTTCGGCATGCCTGAGGTAGGCCTCTCCAAAGTCCCCGACCTTTATGGTTACGGGAATAGACGTATCCCCTCTCGATTCGGTAACCAGAATCCGTGCCCGCACAACGTCGCCGAAGTAGGTGCGCATCACGTCTTGCGGCAGCAACCAGTCTGCAGCAGGGGATGGAACGCCCTGCCCTACTGTTGCCGCACCCAGCCAAATATCTTCCACGGCCGCCCACGGGTCCATCGAGAGCATAGCCGCTCGACGCAACCGTGCGTCCTGGAATGGCTCCGAGCTGGCGTTCAGGGCAACCTCAAGCCCAGTGCCCTGGTCCGGCGAAAAGAGACCAGGGGCACCCGGTACTCCTCTCAGGTGTTCCTGCCACTGAGGGGGCGACATCTGATACACGTCGATGTTGCGCACCTGAAAGGCCGCATCACGAGTAGCTGCGTCTTGCAGCACGTGTATGTTTAGCCTATCCAGCAGAGGGTAACCCTCTTCGTAGTAGTCAGGGTTGGCGCTGAAGAAATGCCTGGTCCCCGGCCTGCTTTCTGTCAGCACCCACGGACCGGAGCCCACTGTTGGGCCGTTGGTCAGATCGCCGGTTTGCTCCACAGCCTCCCGGGCTACTATCTTGGAATGGCCGTCTGCCAATGCCACCATGAAGTCGGCGTCCGGGGCCTTGAGACTCAGACGCAACGTTCTCGGTCCGATGGCCTCGGCACTTTCCAGCATGTTCAGGAGGGCTGCGTTGGGGGACTCGTCTCGCTGTTGCCTGAGGTAGCTGAAGACCACATCGTCTGCGGAAACAGGCCTTCTGTTGACCGGATTAATGTCCTGCCACACGGCGTTTTCCCGTAATTCGAATGCGATCGTCGTATCGTCTAGCATGCTCCAGCGAGAGCAGAGGTCGCATTCCACCTGCAGGCTGGGGAGAGCGACCACTGGCCCCGACTGGAACCTTAAGAGCCTGCTGTACGCTATACCGGGACCCCATGTGGACAGGGCTGGTGAAACATCTTCCTGGACGTCGTAATGCGTAATGGCCTGTCGGCTGGCCAAGTTAAGGGTGCCGCCTCGAAGAGAATCGCTAACTGGAACGGTTGGGGACGCGGCTGGGGATGGCCCTGCCGTCGGCACCGAGGCGGTGGGCGTGGCAGGTGTTATGGTTGCGAGCGCCGTTCGGGTAGGCTCAGGCGGTGCGACTGTGGTCACGGCTACGGAAGTCGCGGATGCCGTCGGTTGCAGGCCTGGCGGGTTACTTTCTGGCGAGCAGGATAGCAGCAGGATTGGGGCGAACACAGCCAGCACCATTATCTGAAAGACAAGCGAACTGGGGCGAAGGTTCATGCCGAGTCGCCGGTCAGCATTGGCTCGGGACTATCCGGCATACGTTTCCAGGGAAGCCTTCCACGAAGCCTCTGTGCAATCTGCAATCCCTCTCTTGGAAGGAATATCGCTGCAATAATAGTTGGAGGCAGGAAAAATACGGCATGGCATATCAGAGCAAAGCCGAGTCCTGCTTCACGCTCAACGCCGAAGCGCTCCAGTATGATCAGCATTGCGTACTCAAATGTGCCGAGGGCGCTTGGCGCGGATGGCATAGTCGTCGCGATGAATATAGTACCCATTATTGTTACCATTGCCGTGATCGGTGATATGGGTAGTCCCACCCCTACCGCCACAAACCAGGAGGCCACACCCACGGTCAGCCAAAACAGTATGCTTAGGAGCAGCGACGCTATAAGCCTGTCGGGATGCTTCTCCAACTCGGACACAGCCCATGAGAGCGAACTAAGAAAAGGGACCTTTCTAATGAGTTCAAAGTTTTGTCCTGCCCAGCTAATCGTCTTCACGCCGACTATTGCCAGAATTATCACCGCCGCCGGCACCCAAAGGTAATCGCTAAACTGCCGCATCTGGGGAACGAAGAAGACCGCAGCCAGCAATATCATAGCGCTCGATATGGTGTCAATTATGCGTTCCATGCCAAGCGTCGCTATCGCTGTAGAGGGCTGCACGCCATCTCTGACGGTGAGAATTGCTACCTGGGCCGGGTCGCTGGCGACGCGCACGGGCAACATGTTGTTCAGCCCTATACCCTCGTTTTGGATAATAAAAAGTCGAGAGCTTGATATAGGGAAATTAATGAAGAGACAGCGCCAACGCACTGCTCGGAGGAAACCAGCCATCATGAAGAGTATGACGGCGCCCATAACTACAGGAGGGGAAACATCTCTCAACGAATGGCCCACCTGGTCCCAGTCCAACCCTCTGAATACAAGCCATACCATAAGACTGCTGAGGACCAGTCCCAGTGAGATACGGCCGAATTTCGTCATATTAGAATGCATGGTTGAATGGAAAACCCCTGGAGCCCAAGGGCCGCATGGGCGATGTACCGTCTCTGTAGTATAATCAATGCTGCCTACCAATACCACGTAAACAGGTACCCTTCAGCTTACACTTATGCTCATAGACTGCCACGTCCACCTTGACTCTTATACGAACGATGAGGTCTTTGAGATTCTCCAGAGAGGCCGCGATGTTGGCGTGGGATTCGTTATATCCGCAGGCACCACGTTAGCGTCCACACAGCGCTCGTTGGAACTTTCGAAAACATTCCCGGACTTCTTTTCGGGCGTGGGCATACACCCCATGGATATAGAAGAACCGTTCGACGATTCCACGTACGAACGCCTACGAGACATGGCCCTATCTACAGACAAGGTGCTGGTCGTAAGTGAGATTGGCCTGGACTTCATGGAAGGCATGCCAGACAGAGCGTTACAGTACGAAGCGTTTCGTCAGCAGATAAGGCTTGCTCGAGACCTGGGTAGGCCTGTAATTTTCCACAGCCGCGAATCACACGACGAGGCGTTCCGAGTGCTGCGAGAGGAGAAGGCCTATGAGGTCGGCGGAGTGATGCACTACTTTCAGGGCACTTTGGATGACGCCCGGAAGGTGTTGGACATGGGGTTATACATTTCTCTGGCAAGACCACTTCTGAGATTGCCACACCTTCAAGCCGTGGCTGCCGAACTTCCTCTTGATAGCATCGTTCTGGAGACAGACTCCGCGCCACAGCCGTTCAAACCCAAGCGTGAGAACTGGACGGAGCCCCGGTATACGCGATTCATAGCGGAAAAGCTCGCCGAGCTACAAGGCAAGGACGTGGAGGAGGTAGTGCAAGCCACTACCGCCAACATGAGGAATTTGCTTGGAGACGGCTGGGCCACAGTGGAGACTTACGTCCAGGGCGCCCGAATCGGCGATTAGTACAGAGTATTGGGAACATATATGAAGCGAATTACCATTTCGTCTTAGCGACGCTTACATGCGGCCTACGGACTGTATGGGAACAAGAAGTGCGGGAACTATAAATATTCCGATCGTCCATGCCACAGAGTTTACAATGATGGCCCTGACCCAATCGATCTCATGCGTTTCCTTAATCGCCACCAGGCCAGCAGGGTACAACCAGATAAAGGAAAGCGGAAATAGGTACGCTCCGGCCCAGGGTATGTCAAATAGAATACCAAGAACCCCAGGCCCAAAAGTGAAGCCCAAATTCCTAAGAAGCTGTCTGAATCCGGCTTTCCCGCCCAGAATTCGGCCAAGCAAGAAAGCAAGCACAGTCCACAAGACCCAGCTGGTCACTTTGGAGCTCGCCGCCATCGCAATGATCACGGAAGATGGCGCATCTGGAAACGATAATATACTGGCGTTTTTTAGCCCCAAACCAAATGCTACTGCGGCCAGCAGTACGATGCCCAGCGCATAAAACATCTCCCTCGGATCGTCCCCAATTTCGCGGTACAGCCGCCCGTCCAGAATTGTCGCTCTTAACGCCCTTGCCAGCACCGTTTTCACTCTCCCCCAAAACTGTGGAATTCAACCTGTGGAATTCTACCAGATTGCTGCCAAGCTCCCTTAAAACGTGGCCAGGTGAATTCACCTGGAATATATGTATAATGCTAGTTAAATTTTATTTGAATAAACTATAAGCCACATATTATGACAGAAACGAATTTTCACCAGCTACTTATCTTCCATTCCGTCGCCAGATTGGGAAGCTTCTCGAAAGCTGCCAACGAGCTCTCTATCAGTCAACCTGCGGTTTCTATCCAGGTCAGAGAGTTGGAAACAACGCTGGGAGCGCCGCTTATCCACCGGCTGCGTCGCGGTTTGCAGCTCACAGACACAGGTACAGCAGTATTCGGCTACACACAACGGATATTCGCCTTGTCCGAGGAGATGCGCAGCGCCGTACAGGATATTCAGGGATTGAAGGCGGGACGGCTGACCATAGGCTCATCCTCTACCCCCGGCGAGTACATACTTCCCTGGGCTATTGGTAAGTTTCGTAGGCAATATCCTGGTGTCGAGGTTTCTCTGGCAATAACGAACACCCAGTCCATCGTGGAGCGTATCGTTAACCACGAATTGGACCTGGGAATGGCCGGCGCTACCGTTAACCTGCAAGGGTTGGCGTCCTTCCCCTACGTCGAAGATGAGATCGTCGTCATAGCCTCGCCGGACCATCCCCTAGCCAAGATCGACGAGGTCTCTTTGCAAGACCTGGATGGCGAGGAATTCATCTTAAGAGAAGAGGGGTCAGCTACGCGGAGTACTGCCGAGGAATGCCTCAAAGACGGCGGCATTACGGTAAAAGTCAACATGGAACTAGGTAGCAACGAAGCCGTGAAAAGAGCTGTGGCCGCCGGGCTTGGTCTGGGTATTATTTCCAAATTCGCAGTAGAGCCGGATACCTTGGCTGGCTTTTTGACAGTTGTCGATGTGAAGGGATGGGATTGCCGAAGACCTCTGACCGTGTTCCATCGCAACGACCGAAATTTGCCACCCGCGCAAAAGGCCTTTCTTACCTTTCTCCAAGAACAAAAACCCCTGCCTTGGGATGCCTCCTGAGAACTTTTTCGTTCGTTTACAGTACAGCCGCACTGTTAAATAGGTCCCCCATACGTTGATATTACATATACGAGATGCTTCGAATATCGCAGAAAATCGGACGGATCGCATTCGACTACTGTGAGCCCTGTTGGTTATAATAAGGGCAAGTTCAAAGTAAGAAACTGGCAATTTAGAAAGTACTACGGGAGATGTTGTAGATGATGCTGCCACCTAGTTCAGATCTAGCCTTGAAGGAGTGGGCGGTTGCTGTCAAAGCCCTGTCGGAGGGTAAGCAGATACTCATTCTCCGCAAGGGCGGAATACACATCGACGATAAAGAATTTCGAGTCGTCCATCCTGAATTCTTGCTCTACCCGACTTACGAACATCAAAACGCTGAACTGATAATGCCGGAATATCAGGCCGATCTGCAGCAGACGTTGGATGAAAACGATGTTCCGGGTCTGGTCACACTTGGATACTGGTGTCAGGTAACCGACAAATTCCAGGTCAGCGAGCAGGACTTACTAGATGACGTGGCCCCGTACCACATTTGGACCAAGGACTATGCTAATAAGCGTTTGAACTGGCGGCCAAAGCAGCCCGTCACGATAGCTCTTCTACGCGTGTACGAACTGCAGCAGCCCCAGGCACTACCGGTACTGGCCGAATACGGAGGATGCAAGTCCTGGGTTGAGTTGGGCCAGGATGTTCCTCTGAGCGTCATGGTGCCCGTGCTCTCGGACCAGGCCTACGAAGATCGTGCCGAAGTATTAAGACAGGTACTCGGCGGCGCGCCGATGGCGGTCTAGTCTTCTCACTAAGATTTAACTTTCATTTTGTATAAGGCAGGCAAGTGTGAAATATAGGCAGCTGGGAACTACTGACCTCAACGTTTCCGAAGTCGGTTTTGGCGTCTGGACGGTCGCCACCAATTGGTGGGGAAAAATTGAAGAGGACCAGGGCATAAACCTTCTTACCAAGGCAATGGACCTTGGCGTTAACTTCTTCGACACAGGGGACACGTACGGCGAAGGCTACGGCGAGGAGATCCTGGCCAAGGCATTGGGCAAGCACCGCCACGAGGTCATTATAGGAACCAAGTTTGGCTATGACTTTTACACTAATGTAGAACGGGAAGGCCACACGGAGCGCCCGCAGAAGTGGACACCGGAGTTTGTGCGTTTCGCTTGCGAGCAGAGCCTGCGACGCCTGAACACGGATTACATTGACCTTTATCAGCTTCACAACCCGAAGATGGACGCCATCGAAAATGATGAGCTTTTCGGCACCCTGGACGAGCTAGTTCAAGAAGGCAAGATACTTAACTACGGCTTTGCCATCGGCCCGGACATTGGCTGGGAGGAAGAGGGCGAAGCTGCCTTGTCGGGTCGGCATGCCAAGGCCATGCAGATCATTTACAGCATTCTGGAGCAGGAGCCTACTCGAAAATGGTTCCCCTCGGCGGAGCGGGAAAAGACTGGCTTTATAACCAGGGTGCCCCATGCGTCAGGCATGTTGGACGGCACATACAACAAGGACACGATATTCGAGCAGAGCGACCATCGAAGTCATCGCAGGCAGGTCTGGCTGAATAACTCGTTGAAGAAGATCGGCCAACTCGATTTCCTAATGCAGAACATGGATTCCACAATAGGGCAGCTTGCGATCAAATTCGCGTTGTCCGGCCCGATGGTGGCGTCGGTGCTGCCGAACTTTACGAACATTCCTCAGCTAGAGGAGTTCACTGCGATGTCCGAAACGCCCGATATCCCTCAGGAGTTCCTGGACCGAATCGTGGAGCTCTACGACGAGAATTTCTACGTCGTAGACGAACTGGTCGAGGAGTCTTCCGTAGCCGGGTGATCGTCGACTACTGAATCCTGTGCATTTTTAGATTCGGTTTGTCCGATCACAGGCCGTGCACCATGTTCATCTACGGGCCTATCATGCATCTGCCCCGAAACCGGACTTGCTGGTGAGACGAACTCGCGCTCGTCATATGGCGCTGCAATAGGAGCAGTCGGGATGTTCCGAGCAGACTGCGGCACTATCAGTCCGTTTCTCTGATTGGTGTTTGGGGCACCATTCCCCCCTCGATTGTTGGCCTGCCTTGGATCGCCACCGCGCCCGCTGTCTGGAACGTTACGAAGTGGCCTGTTCCGTTTCGGACCTACAAACCGGTTCATCTCCGCTTCGATAAGCCGAAAGTCTTTTTGTGGAATAAGGTGCAGGCTATCGAAAAAAGCCAGAGGCCAGTCTTCCGGCGCCCACCGTTTGACGTATTCCAGGCGTGGGGCCAGCATTAGCGCATCTATATAATCTTCTTCATCTAGGACGATCTCCGGCTTGGTCTTGACCCTGAAAGGGTATACTTCTTCCCTACCATTTACGTTCCAGATAGGGCTGCGGTCCTCGAAAAATAGCGAGGTTATTGTGGCCGTAGCGGTCCACTTACGAAGACCTTTGACGTAGAAGAGCATTCGATCGTCAGGCTGCATGCGCTGCGCGCGGCGGCGGTACTTTCCTCGAACGCCGTATACCGTAAAGCCATGTTCCTTGGTTACTTCAAAGTCTTCTGGAGATGCAACCATCATCCAGTAGTTTTTGCCCATTTGTATCTCTTTCCATTTCAACAGAGCCTTTATGTCATATTTTACCACTTATCGAAGGTCATGAACCCTAGTGCACGACATCTATTACGCAATCTCTGCGAACTATCGAGGCGGGTGCGTAAAAATCACTCCTGTTCTTCAACTTAGCATCTCATATTCATCCAAGACTGGTTAGGGCAGTAAAGTAAAGGAACACCGATGACATGTAATGTATATAAGCTTGCTGATGAGTAAATTAGAAAAACGCTAAATCAAGTTACTTGGGGTTGGAGATGTATCGTTTTTATATGAATCCATGATGGACTACGGCAACACCGCGACAAGACGCCAACATGCGACGAATTGGCCTAGATGGCGGGGGAGATCAGCAATCGTAATCGACATCGACCCGTATGGTCGGCAGTCACCTCACCTAAGCAGTCACCTTCCATGCGCCGCATAAACATGTGATTGCAGGTGTATACGCCGTTGACATTAGTTCGATTTCAATGCTACTGTGAAGGTGTGAGATAGCGCATATTTGGATTACATAAAAACGGGTGGGCTACTACTGGTCGGCATGCCAAATTTCCCTGGATGGGGGCATGTGAATTGTTTGACCCTGGTCCGACCAAGACCGGCAGGTCCGATCTAGAAGGTTATATGAATGCACAGGGATAGGTTAATTCCCCCTTTCCCTGATATTCATCGGACACCTAATACGTTTGGTTCGCAGGCCGGTTTTTGAGGCGTTGAAATGGTTACGGAAATTATAGCCCGTCTTATTGGTGGGGCTATCCTGGCCACCGGTGGATGGAGGCTAGGTGAATACATCAGCCAAGTCTGGGGACCTGAGTTGTACGTGCCCTGGGTTTTGGGCCTTACGATTCTTGGCCTGGTCCTGGGTCTTTTGGCTACCCCGTACCTGTCGGTTCGATTCGCCCACAACCTTGTTTTACAGATTGAAAGCATTCCCACATCGCGGCTGCTGTCCACCATACTCGGCGGCGTGCTGGGGCTTCTAGTCGCCCTCCTTCTCTCCATTCCTCTCTCTCGGGTCCCCGGCTGGTTGGGCCTGGGGTTACCGGTTGCTCTGAGCGTGCTACTTGCCTATGTAGGGGGATTCCTGCTTTCCAGGGGCGAGCGCGATGTCTTTGCTCACCTTTTGCCCAGCGATTTAAGCACGAACGGAAGTGGCGGGGGCAACATATTGCTGGACACGAGCGCCATCATTGATGGTCGCATCGCCGACGTAACACAAACCGGCTTCCTGAGAGGCACCATCGTAATTCCCAGCTTCATTCTGGATGAATTAAGGCACATTGCCGACTCCAGCGACTCGTTAAGACGCGCTCGGGGACGCAGGGGCCTTGAGATGCTGAACAGGCTGCGCCAGGAGACGGAGATTCCCGTTAGAGTCCTCGACATCGCCATTCGTGATGGGCTGGAGGTTGACGCCATGCTGGTGGACGTGGCAAAGGAAATGAACGGCTCCATCGTTACAACCGACTATAACCTGAATCGGGTGGCGCAAATTCACGGCGTCCCAGTACTGAACGTGAACGAACTGTCCAATTCTCTTAAGCCTGTGGTTTTGCCAGGGGAGGGAATGACCGTACGTGTTATTCAGGAAGGCAAGGAGCCTGGTCAGGGCGTGGGCTTCCTGGACGACGGCACTATGGTGGTCATCGAGGGCGGCAACAGGTTCGTAAATCGCGACCTGGAGGTGCTGGTGACGCGAATGCTCCAGACCTCCACGGGCAGCATTGTTTTCGCTCAGCCAAAACGAGGCTGATTTATTTGACAAATTCGTCAAACCATATAGTTCATAATGCCCCCCGCTCCCGAGTGGGGGCCATTGTTGTCGCTGCAGGCGAGAGCCGTCGAATGGGCGACGTCGACAAGATATTTACAGAGCTAGGCGGCAGGCCTCTCGTTCTCCACAGTTTGGATATTCTACAGGGCTGTCATAGCGTTACCGATATCGTTCTTGTTACCTCCCAGGGACGTCTTTCCGAAGCAATGGCCCTTGTTGCCTCGCATAGCCTACCCAAAGTGCGGGCGGTCTGTGCGGGCGGGAAAAGACGTCAGGACTCGGTCCAGAATGGTCTGGAGGCGCTGAGCGACTGCGATTGGATCATTGTTCAGGATGGGGCCAGGCCGTTCATTCAGCGACATATGGTCGAATTTGGACTGCTTGAGGCGAGACGCACTGGGGCAGCCGTTGCCGCCGTTCCGGTCAAGGACACTATCAAAACGGCCGACGCTCAGGGATACGTTCTTACGACAGTCCCAAGGGACGGGCTTTGGATTATCCAGACGCCCCAGGTGTTTCGTCGAGACCTGTTGCAACAGGCGCACCATGAGGTAATCGACGAGGTTACTGATGACGCAGCCATGGTGGAGCGTATCGGGGGCGAGGTGAAGGTTTTCGCCGGGTCTTACAGCAATATTAAGATTACAACGCCAGAAGACCTCCCTGTGGCTGAGGCTATTTTGCGGTCGCTCACAGAAACAAACCCAGAGGCCGCCCAGTGACGCAACGAACAGGCATTGGAATTGACGTTCATCCGCTGGTGGAGGGTCGAGAGCTTGTGCTCGGTGGCGTGGTCATTCCATTCGAGAAGGGCCTCGATGGCAACAGCGACGCCGACGTGCTGATTCATGCCGTTATAGACGCAATGTTGGGCGCGGCCGCTTTGGGCGATATCGGAACCCACTTCCCGCCGGGTGACGAGCGTTACCTCGGAATAGCCAGTGGAGTACTCCTCACGGAAACCCAAAAGATGCTGAAGGCGGCTCTCTGGCGTGTCGAATATGTTGATGCTACAATACTTGCCGAGCGTCCCATACTCAGGCCGTTTATGCCCCAGATGAAGCTGTCTATGGCCAAATTGCTGGGTCTGAGTGAGGATTCGCTGAATCTAAAGGCCACGACCACAGACGGCCTCGGTTTCATCGGTAGAGGCGAGGGAATATCCTGTACGGCCGTGGCAACAATTACGCGAATCGAATGAAACTTTACAACACGCTTACTGGAGAAAAAGAGGAATTCACCACCGCGGACGGCAAGGTACGGATGTACGTTTGCGGCATCACTCCTTACTCCTCTTCTCACATCGGCCACGCAATGTTCTCTGTGGTTTTCGACGTGGTCCGCCGCTATATGGAGCATAAAGGCTTCAAGATAAAGCACGTCCAAAACTTCACCGATATCGATGACAAGATGATAGCCGCCGCCAATAGCCGTGGTATTACTGTCGAGGAGTTGGCGGAGGAAAACATCCAGCAATATCTGGAGGAGACGGACGCGCTGAACATCCGCAGGGCACACCAGTACCCTCGGGCCACCAAGGAAATTCCCAAGATCATCAGTATGATTAAGGGTCTGGAAGACGGAGGCTATGCCTATTCCACCAGCGGCGACGTATACTTCCGCGTCAACCGCGACGAGGACTACGGCAAGCTGAGTGGTCGCAACGCCGAAGACCTTCTGGCTGGGGCCAGGGTGGAGCTCGGCGAGATAAAAGAGGACCCTCGTGACTTCGCGCTTTGGAAGACACAGAAGCCTGGCGAGCCTGCGTGGGACAGTCCGTGGGGCCCCGGCAGGCCGGGCTGGCACATTGAGTGCAGCGCCATGTCCATGAAGTATCTCGGAGAGACCATTGATATTCACGGCGGCGGACAGGATCTCATCTTTCCACACCATGAAAACGAAATAGCCCAGAGCGAGTCCTTCACCTCCAGCGAACCCTTTGCCCGATTCTGGATGCACAACGGCCTTCTGAGTATCGGCGAAGATAAGATGAGTAAGTCTATAGGCAATGTCATCTCCGTGCGGCAGGCGCTAGACCAGTTCTCACCTGCGGCCTTGAGACTATTCTTCCTCAGCTCTCATTACCGCAACCCGCTGGTATACAGCGAGCAGAACATAGCGGCACAGGAACGCGCCATAGAGCGACTGCGCTACGCAGCCAAAGATGAAGGCGACTCTGCGCAAGGCGAGGCTATTCACGCTGAGTCCTACCAAACCCGATTCACTGAGGCTATGGACGACGATCTGAACACTCCCAGGGCGCTGGCGGTGCTGTTCGATCTGTCGCACGACATTAATCGTGGCAGGGAAGAAGGCAAAGACGTCTCCCCTGCCCGCAAAGGACTTCGCGAAATGGCAGATATCTTGGGCATAGATCTTTCGGAACCCGACGCAAAATCAGGCGGCGACGCGGCTCCCTTTGTTGACTTGTTAATTGAAATTCGATCTCAATTAAGAGCAGCCAAACAGTTTGAGATTTCCGACCAGATACGCGACAAGCTGGCAGCGTTGGGCGTCACACTGGAAGACTCTGCCGGCGGAACTGGATGGAAGATAGGCTAGCAGCCGTAGCGAACGTCCGCATAAATCGAACCCTCATTGCAGGCACACCATGAACAGTACCCTCGGAGCAGACCTTGCACGCCTTGTCGGGGCTGGCTGCGTCTCCACGGATAGAGGGCAGATCGACCGATACTCCGGCGATGCGCTAGGCGTTTACCGTGCATTTAGGGCTGCACACCGCCTTGAGGCTAACCCTGGCGCAGTCGCTTGGCCTACCTCGGCGCAGCACGTATCAGCCATTCTAAAGTACGCTCAGGCCCACCAGGTACCAGTTGTGCCATATGGCGGGGGCACTGGAGTTATGGGCGCTGCTACATCAATGGACGAGTGCATCATCCTTAACCTGCAACGCATGAACGTCGTAGTTGACGTTAGGAGCCAGGACATGGTTGCCCGGTTGCAGCCTGGGGTTGTTTTGGAGGACGCTAACGTCGCCTTCAATAAACAGGGCCTGCTAATGGGGCACGACCCGTGGAGCAGACCAATTGCCACTGTGGGAGGGGCTATCTCCACGAACGGCATGGGGTATCTCGCTGCCAAGTACGGCTCCATGGGCGAGCAGGTTCTAGGGCTTGAAGCAGTCCTACCGGATGGGGAAATTGTCCGGACCAACGGCATACCTAAGCCGTCCTATGGACCGTCACTGAATAGTCTCTTGATAGGAACGGAGGGAACACTAGGAGTCGTAACGGAGGCGACCCTGAGGGCCTTTCCCCTACCGGAGAAGCAACTGATTCTCGGGGTAGACTTCCCTGATTTTGAATCCGGATTCCACGCTGTGGCTCAGTTGTACGCCGAGGGCGTTAGGCCTGCCATGGTGGACTACGGTGAGGAGTTCTGGCCGGAAAACAGCGATAGCCAGGACTGCGCCACACTGTACTTGGCGTTCCAAGGATTTCGAGAGGACGTGGATGCCCACCTGACGCGCTCCCAGGATATTTGCGGGCGGTTCGGCGGTAGTCCCGGAGACCAGCAAGAGGCGCAGGAGTTCTGGGACACCAGGCACTCGTCGGGTGAGCGATATCGGCAAGAGGTATTGCTAAGTGACGATCCTGCCAAGGCAAGGCGAGACCGGTCCTCCTACCGCATGGACTACCTGCACGTTGCGCTGCCAATTTCACAGGTGCTGGCCTACCGCAAGAAATGCCAAAGCATCTTTCAGGACACCAACGTCATCGTCCGGGAGTGGTCGCTATGGGCTAGGCCAGAGTTCTTCTCGTTTCTCATTGCCCGTGAGAACGAGGAACATTCGAATGGAAACGCGCCTGAAATGGCTGATGTGGTCGATCAGGTATTGAATCTTGCGCAGCAAATGGGTGGTTCCATGGAGTATTGCCACGGCGTTGGCGTCAAGCTAGCTCATCTGATGGGTGACGAGTTGGGCAATAGCCTGAATGTTGCGCAGGCAATCAAGAGGACGCTGGACCCGAACCTTATCCTCAACCCGGGAAAACTGCTGGGCTAGAACTAACGACTGTCGTCGGTGTACCAGGCCGTGACCTGTGTGCCGACTCCGGCGCCCACGAGCCTCGACGCATCATCATTTCTATATGCGATCTCCAGGAAGCCGTGACTGCCATTGATGGCCAGTAGCCCGTTCCCACCCTGGTAGGTGCGGCTGATGCCCTTGATGCGCTGACCTCTGATTTCGACCTGCATGGCCAAATCCACAGGCTCCTTCAAGACAAGATCCGTCACCAGGTTTCCGAACCTATCTACGTGGATGACGTACCCGTCCATTCGACCGTTACTGACCCTGTTCGGAGGGAAGTAATTGGACCTCAGCGTCGTCAACACGGAGCCCAGATCGCCCGCCAGTACGCCTGCCGCCAAATGTCCCGCAGCAGGAGCAAAGATATCTCTGCCGTGAAACGTATCGCTGACAGGCTCCATCCAGTACTCGGCGCGGTTAAGAAGGAACGCCTGACAATCGGGTGGTACGTTAACCTGGACATGGTCTAGCACATGAGCGCCAGGCCTTGGTGCTTCTGCCATGGTAGCCCCATTGGCAGCGAGTATGTAAGAAAACAGGCCGTTGTCTGGCCCAATGAATGAGCCGTGTGGCGTTACCAGGAGGATTGGATGTCGAGACGTCCCAACGCCTGGGTCAACAACCGCTAGATGGATTGCCGAACCAGGAAGGTGCTTGTAGGTCGTTCCCAACACGAAGGCCGCATGGTTAATGTTCTGAGCCGGTATGCCGTGGGAGATGTCAATCAACCGCACGTCAGGGCAGATGCTGAGTATAACGCCCTTCATAGTGGCGACGTTTCCGTCGCTCATCCCAAAATCAGAGGTGAGGGTGATTAGTGGTGGCGACATAACCGGATTTTAGCGGGTCCTAGGAACCGGCGCCGGTGAGGAAGTTGTTGAATCTGACGCTAACGATGGAAATGCCGATGAACACCACTACCATGAAAATCGTGAATTGGAAAAGGGTTTTTTCCATACCCCTGCGGGTGTGGTATGAGCTCTCTGCCGCGCCGAAGAATCCGGAACCCTGGCCCTTTATCTGAATGAGTATGACGGCGATGAGAATTACGGATACAAGTATTTGGATTATGTTGACTACTGCCATCGGCTAGCCTCTTGGAGAATTCTGTATTTAAATGGAAAGGCCAGCCTTTATTAATGACTGCAGCCTACTGCCATTATCATACACATCCATAATGGCCTGCGCTAGCTTATCCGAGTCATGCCGCACCGGATGTTCAGTGGAAGTTAGCTCGGCAAGGACAACCCTGGCATGCTCAAGCGGGGTGCCGTCGTGAACAACCGGCGTCCCGAAAAACTGAGGGCCTAATTCCACCGGGCGCTTGTTAGCGACCACGTAGTCAACAATGTCGTCGGACGTATGCCTCTTGAGAGCCTCGTGGTGATCGGCGACCGTGTAGCCTTCCGTCTCACCCTTCTGGGTGGCGACGTTGCATACATAGACCTTGTGCGCTGCGGCTTTGCTGATGGCTTGCGTAAAGCCTTTGACCATCAAGTTAGGCAATATACTGGTGTAAAGACTTCCAGGTCCTATCACTATCAGATCGGCATTCTGAACGGCGTTCAGGGCCAGTTCATGTGCAGCAGCGTCCGGGGGGTTGATCATAAGACGCTCTATCTGCCCGCCCGCTTCGGATATTTTTGATTCGCCTTCCACTATTGTGCCGTCAGTGAGCTTTGCGGATAGCTGGAGGTTGGCCGTCGTCGTCGGAACGATGCGGCCGTGTATTGCCAAAACCCGGCTGGACTCCAACAGAGCTTGCTCAAAACTATCGGTAATATTGGTCAGCGCGGCGATGAACAGGTTCCCAAAGCTGTGTCCTTTTAGGCCGTCGCCCTGGTCAAACCTGTACTGGAACAGCTCCGAAACTAAGGATTCGTCGTCTGCCAAAGCCACAAGACAGTTGCGGAAGTCACCCGGGGGCAGAACGCCAAAGTCCCTGCGTAATCGACCTGAACTGCCGCCGTCGTCGCCCACAGTTACGATTGCCGTAATGTTGTCGGTGTAGGCTTTGAGGCCGCGCAGGAGAACCGAAAGGCCGGTGCCACCGCCAATAGTTACAATCCGTGGCCCTCTGCCCAGGGAGCGGCGGGTATAGATTGTGTTGGCGATGCCATGAATGGACGGAGACTGAAGTATGAGTGGACCTACGGACCGGTAGAGGCCGTACGCGGCCAGCAACATTATCATTATTCCGCCGCCCATGAGGAGAGCGCCCTCAAAGTAACCTGGAAGAAAATCGGGGAATCCTAAGGCGAGGAATTTTCGCAGCAGGTATGCGATGCCGATGGAGCATATGGATATGCCTGCCGCACCAAGGAGCATCCAGCGTTTGATGCCGAGTCCCGGAACCAACAGCCTGAGAATATTCGACAGGCTACTAGAGGGGGTTCCATTGCCGTTACCATTGGGTACTCTGGGCGTCTGCCTATTGCCATTCATCGCGTTATTTTAGCGAATCCAGCTTCTCCTTGAGAAGCTCGTTGGCGAGCTGTGGATTGGCGTTTCCGCGTGTAATCTTCATTACCTGCCCTAGAAGGAATCGAATGGCCTGGTCTTTGCCTCCCAGGTATTCCGCCACCGGGTCGGGATTGCTGGAAATGGCCTCATCGATCGCCTCGTTGATGGCTCCATGATCCCTGATCTGTACGAGCCCCTTCTCTTCTGCTATGTAACCAGGGGCCTGGCCAGTGTTAAACATCTCTTCGAACACGGTCTTGGCCATATTGCTGCTGAATTGCCCCGAGTCCACCATATCGATGAGGGCAACCATATCGGCTGGCCCAATCTTCACAGACTGGATATCGTCACCGGACTGATTCAACAATCGCCATAACTCCACCAGTATCCAGTTGCTAACAGACTTGGCGAATTTTACCTGCTCATCGGCACCTGGTTTCTTCGCCTTAACCACGGACTCAAAGTAATCGGCAGTCTGCTGGTTACCAGTCAGCAGGCTGGCGTCGTAGGCCGACAGACCGAACTGGTCGGTGAACCTGTGAAGTCGGGCCTGGGGTAGCTCCGGTAGAGTGCGCTCGATCTCATCAATCCACTTGTCGCTGATCTCTAGGGGTGGAAGGTCCGGCTCAGGGAAATAGCGGTAGTCGTTTTCCTCCTCCTTAATTCTTTGTGAAAATGTGCGCCCGTTGGCCTCGTCCCAGCCTCGGGTCTCCTGAACAATGCGCTCGCCTTCCTTAACGGCCTTAACCTGGCGTACCGCTTCGTACTCCAAGGCACGGAACACCGCCCTAAAGCTGTTCATGTTCTTTATTTCTACCTTGGAACCCAGTTTCTCGGCACCCACGGGACGCACGCTGATGTTAGCGTCGCAACGGAAGTTGCCCTCCTCCATATTGGCACTGCTTACGCCAATGTAACGCAGGATTGACTGGAGCCGCGTCAGGTAATTTCGAGCATCTTCTGGGCTGCGCATGTCCGGCTCACTAACGATTTCCATAAGCGGCACGCCCGCCCGGTTAATGTCGAGAAGGCTATAACCCTCCCCGAACTCCTCCGACCTGTGGAAGAGCTTGGCCACGTCCTCCTCCATGTGAACACGGGTGATGCCAATGACCTTTTCGCCCTCGTCTGTCTCCAGCGTCAGATGACCATTCGACGCCACGGGGAGATCGTACTGAGAAATCTGGTAGCCCTTCATGAGGTCTGGGTAGGGGTAATTCTTGCGATCGAACTTGGTGTGGTGGGCTATGGTGCAACCCAACGCAAGGCCCGTCTTGATGATGTATTCAATGGCCTGTCGATTAATCACCGGGAGCACACCGGGCATGCCCATGCAGACAGGGCAAACAGTCGTGTTGTGCTCCTCGCCCTGGTAGCCTGCGCTACAAGAGCAGAACATCTTGCTTTGGGTCAGAAGCTGAGAGTGGACCTCTAGTCCAACGACAATCTCGTAATCCATATAATCAGTTCTCACAATTCCAGCAGCCGCACTAGCAGCGCAGTAATGGCATCTCCAAAGGTTGCAAATCGTAGTATAAGAAACGCATTACTATGTTACAACAGGGTCGCGCTTCAGCATTTAGCTTCAACTAAGCCTCGAGGTCTGACTCTGCCTCCGACCAGGCGTCCGCCCCTATGAGCGGCACGAATCGGCAGCCTCCCAAGCTTTTTACCGAGAAGCCCTCAGGCGTCCTGACCGCCTTCATCAACTCCTGAGCTTCCAGGGACCCAACGGGAACAACCAGGCGTCCCCGATTGGCCAACTGCTCCATGATTAGCTTTCGGGGCAGTCTCGGCGCTCCAGCTGAGACTACTATAGCGTCGTAGGGCGCTTCCGGAAGATAGCCAAGCTCTTCCTCTGCATCATGCACCGTTACGTTGTTGTAACCCAATGCAGATAGTCGCTCTCTGGCCGCGCTCGCCAGTGAGAAAATCCTCTCGACGCTGACGACATCTCGCGCTAGGATTGAGAGAATAGCCGTCTGATATCCGCTGCCTGTGCCAATCTCCAGCACCTTGTCGGAGCGCCGAAGTTCCAGGGCGCTGACCATAATGGCGACCATGGTAGGCTGGGATATGGTCTGGCCTTCGCCCATGGGTAATGGAACGTCCTCGTAAGCCTCGTGGGCTAACTCTGCGGGTACGAATTGTTCCCTGGGAACCCTGCCCATGGCCTGGATGATCCCCTGGTCTTCCACGCGAGTAGACAGGTCACGTAGCAGGCGTTGCCTTGCCTTTTCCAACATTCCACCGTTTCTTGCTATAAAACAACGAATTCGTTGATATTCGGTCTTTGGAACCGTTTATAATAATGGTACACGTTGCGCCGCAAAGGTCGAATCTCAATTGCGGGCGCTCCGGTGCCTTCTAGATTCATTGACCCTTCAATATGGCCATGCTAACCTGACTTCATGGCATGACCGTTGGCTATTATCTAATTAGTGAGTGTTGATATGACATCCACAATGGAGCTTACAGACAGGCAGATTCTGAACATTATTCAGACTCAATTCCCGCTGGTCGAAAGACCCTTCGCGAGTATCGCGGAAGAGATGAACACCTCGGAAGATGATGTCATCGAGCGAATCAAGGACCTAAAAGAAAAGAACGTGGTCCGACAGATAAGCGCTATTTTCGACACGAGGCGTTTGGGCTACAAGACGACGCTAGTGGCGATGCGTCTACCTGAAGACAAGCTGGATTCCGGCGCACAGGTGGTTAATGCCCATCCAGGCGTGAGTCACAACTATGCGCGCAACGGCCAGTTCAACCTCTGGTTCACACTGGCGGTCCCACCTTATGAGGACTTGAAAGAGACCATCGACGGTATGGCCGAGACGACCGGCGCAGAGTCGGTCCGCATGATGCCGACGATTAAGTTCTTCAAGATAGGCGTCAATTTCGACATGGTCAAACAAGAGGGCGACGCCAAAGTGTATTACAGTCCCGACGGTTACAACGATAAGACAGTCGGCGATAACTGGAATACGGCGGAAACTCTTTCAGACTTCGATATCAACGTCGTCCGCGAGCTGCAAGAGGACATCGAAGTTGTGCCCCAGCCGTTTAATACTATGGCTGATAAGCTGGGCATTTCGTTGCAGGAGCTTTTCGATGCTGCAGAAGATTTTCAGAAACGCGGGATGATGCGCCGTTTCAGCGCGGTGCTGCACCACAGGCGGGCGGGCTTCGGCTCTAATGCCATGGCCGTATGGAAGGTTCCGTCAGAGCGTGCGGTCGAGGTCGGCAACCTCATGGCCCAGTCCCGTTGGGTGACGCACTGCTATGAGAGGCCCACATTCCCCGACTGGGATTACACCCACTTCACGATGATTCACGCAACCTCACAGGACCAGTGTGAAGAGGTTGCCAAGGATATATCCGAGGCCACTGGAATAAGTGAATACCAGTTGCTTTACAGTACGCGTGAATACAAGAAGACTCGCGTAAGATATTTCGTTTAGAACAGCCACAGAGGAGAGATAGTGCCTACTACGTACTACCCGGTTTTCATTGATGTTAAGGGCCGCAACTGCATTATTATTGGTGGCGGCAATATTGGCGAAGAAAAGGTTCACAAGCTTCTCGACTGCGACGCCAAGGTCGAAGTCATTAGCCCTGAAGTCAACCAAGGCGTTCAGGAACTGGCAGATAACGACAAGCTGGTCTGGCATCAACGCGAGTACCAGAAGGGTGACCTTGCCGGCGCCTTCATCGCCATAGCATCCACTGACAACAATGAGGTCAATCGACAAATCGCGGCAGAGGCCCAAGAGCTTAACGTTCTGCTCAACGTTGTGGACGTAACTCACCTCTGCACCTTCATAGCGCCGGCCATTGCGCGACGAGGCGACGTGACTATCGCCGCATCCACAGGCGGGGCCAGCCCTGCCTTGGCGCGCAAGTTCCGAGAACTGCTAAACGGTAGCCAGATTGAGTCAACCCACCCCCTTATGGACTACGCTGAGCTTGCTCCCTTGCTGGCCGACGCCCGCGCCGAGATTCGGAGCAAGGGCATTACTTTGCTTACCGACCACTGGCAGTCATGCATCACCGATAGCCTGGTGGATATGGTGATGGGCGGCAAGTACGATGAGGCCAGGGCAATCCTGATGGCGGACTTGATGAAAGGCACCACCTGCGACTGCAGCGACGGAGTCTGCAAGATGTGGGAAGAGAAGAAGGAAGTAGTTCTTTCCGCTACTGGCTCGGACAAGAAGGCCACGGTCTAATTTAAAGAGTCTTCTGGTGACAGCTATTAAACGGGTCGTTGTAGGCTCCAGATCGAGCCCTCTTGCGCTAGCGCAGACCGAAGAGGTCATAGGCCGGCTCAATGCGGTGCACCCGGATACCCAGTTTGAAATCGTGCCCCTGTCCACAAGGGGGGACCGTAACAAAACGGATCCCCTATTGAGTATGGACAGGGGCATGTTTGTTAAGGATATCGAGGCGGCTCTGTTATCTGGCGAGATAGATTTCGCCGTGCACAGTGCCAAAGACTTGCCCGCAGGGCTACCTCTAGGACTTATCATTGCCGCGTTCACCGAAAGACAGGACGCCCGAGACGTAATCGTTAACCGCTGGGGCGCGTCCTTCGAGGACCTGCCTTCCGGGGCCACACTGGGTACTAGCAGTCCACGTAGGGTAGCCCAACTAAAGGCACGCAGACCTGATCTAGAGTTCCTACCCGTGAGGGGCAACGTTGGCACTCGCATGGAAAAGTCTGGCACCGACGGCTACGACGGTGTCGTGTTGGCCGCCGCGGGCATAATTCGATTGGGCCGGGCTTCTGAGATAAGCGGCTACCTGTCACCCGAAATCTGCATACCCGACGTGGGGCAGGGCGCCCTAGCTATCGAAACCCGATCAGGCGATGAAGCCCTCATGATTTTACTGAAAGCTATAGAGCACACTCCCAGCAGCCAGGCGGTCCGCGCAGAGCGAGCCTTCCTTCAGGCTATGGGCGGCGGCTGTACCGTGCCGGTAGCGGCATTTGCGATCATCGACGGTGATTCTCTGAAAATTTCTGCAATGGCCTCTAGCCCCGACGGGACCGATATGATTCAGACTGAAGGTACATTCGAGACCTCAAACCCGGAACGTGCCGGAGAGGTATTGGCGGCCCAATTAATGGAACGGGGCGCCAAGGAAATCATAGAGAAAAAATGACACTGGGAATAGTTTATCTTGTGGGCGCAGGCCCTGGAGACCCTGGCCTTATTACCGTGAAGGGGCTAGGCCTGATCCAATCGGCAGAGGTTATCGTGCACGACCGGCTGGTGGACAGGCGTCTCATGCAACACGCCTCTCCAGCGGCTGAAATTATCGACGTCGGCAAGATTCCTGGCAGAAGCGACAATCGTCAAGCCGATATCAACGCTCTACTGGTTGATCTGGGTAAGCAGGGTAAACGCGTCGTCCGTCTC
>MUCK01000016.1 GCA_002816705.1 SAR202 cluster bacterium Casp-Chloro-G4 | reverse complement strand
GGTCCCGGCGCGGCGCGAGCCGCCATCGCCGGTCTCGACCCCAACACATTGGCGGACCGTGGCGTAATCATCGCGGGCGACCCCGATAGCTGCGCAAAGGCTATCCAGATGTACGAGGACATCGGCGTCGATCAGGTAATGATGATCATTCAGACGGAGACAATCCCTCACGAAAAAGTGATGAGCTCCATCGAGTTGTTCGGCAAAGAGGTCTTCCCAAGATTCCGCGCGGCGGAAAAAGCAAAGGCCGAAGTCACGGGCGACTAAGCGACCGGCGCAAACGCAGGCAGCAAAAAGCATGGGCGTGGCTACTTAGTCATGCCCATGTAATTTCCAGCATCGGCTGCCATCTCTATTCGGCCACGGAGACATATATTGAATCAGCATGGAAAACTGGCTATAGACGGCGGAACTCCAGTGATCTCGGATCCACTCCCTACCGGGGTTTCGGGTCCAAGCATCGTCGGCGACGAAGAGATCGACATTGTTACGGACCTGTTGCGTCGCCAGCAACTGTTCAGGTACTCGGAAAACAGCGAGACGGCCGCGTTCGAGAAGGAAGCAGCCGAAATGCTGGGCGTCAAGTACGCGGTAATGGTCAACTCCGGCACCAGTGCCCTGATTTGCGCTCTCGTCGGCGTTGGCGTAGGTCCTGGCGACGAGGTAATCGTGCCCGGCTACACCTACATTGCTACCGCCTCGGCTGTGGTGGCGGCGGGCGCAGTGCCAGTTATCGCCGAAGTGGACGACTCTCTGGGGATGGATCCCGCAGACTTTGCCCGCAAGATAACGCCGCATACCAAGGCCGTTGTTCCAGTGCACATGCGTGGCACGCCTGCGAGACTCGACGCTCTTCTGGAAGTTGCCCGTGCCTACAATCTAAGAGTAGTCGAGGACTCCTGCCAGTGCGTGGGCGGATCATATAAAGGGAGGCCCGTGGGGACGTATGGGGACGTAGGCACCTGGAGCCTGAACTACTACAAGACGATTAGCTCCGGCGAGGGCGGCCTGGTATTCACCAACGACCGGGACATCTACGAGCGGGCCTGCTTCGCATCCGACCCTGGCTTCCCCATGTGGACGAAGTCTTCCGGCGACGGCTGGCAAAACCCACCGTTTTCGTCTCAGACCTACCGTCCCAGCGAGATCACTGCTGCCATTGGCAGGGCCCAACTGCACAAGCTGGACACGGTTCTCGACCACCAACGGGCGCTCAAGAACGCGTTCTTAGGCGCACTAGATGAGGCCAGAGGCTACAAGCTGCAGCACATAGACGACCCGCAGGGAGACGTTGGCGTTGCGGCCTCGATCATTGTCCACGACGCAGAGCTTGCCAGAGGATACGCGCTGGCCCTTGAGGCCGAGGGCGTGCCTGCCGCCACCATTTACAACGAAGGCATTCCCGACCGCCACATCTACAGCGACTGGGATTCCATTCTAAATAAGCAGTCGCCGCACCCGACGGGCTATCCCTGGAAGGACCCTGCATACAAAGGCAGCGTCGAGTATTCCAAAGACATGTGTCCGCAGACGTTGTCGCTACTAGGCCGTAGTATCCGCTTCGATTTCCACATGAACCTCTCGGTGGAGCACGCCAGGCTAATGGCCGATGCGCTAAATAAGGTGGATGCGGCGCTGGGATAGAGTTCGACCTACTCCCTAAACACCGCAATCGCTTCTATCTCGATCTTGAGGTGGGGCAGGTCCAGGCCGGCCACCTGCACGCGGGTGCTGGCCGGTAGGTTCTCGCCGAAGTATCTCACGCGGATTTCTTGTGTCTGCTTCTTGGCCTCAGCCGACACATCCGTGACGAAGTTGGTGATCTTCACCACGTTGTCCAGCGTGCCGCCTTCTGCCTCCATGATGTGCTGAATCCGCTTCAGGATAACGTCGGTCTGCTCGCCGATGTTGCCGAACTCAGCGTCGGTCATCTTGGCAGTGGCCCCGGCCAGGAACAGCATGTTGCCCGCCCTCACCGAATGGAAGTGCGGCGACCCCGTCACCGGAATTTCTGGATAATTCTTCCTGACGATTTCCATTTTTTGTCCCTCCGAATTTTCTTGTGTAGCAGTGCCGCAAGCAATTTGGCTCGCTGGCTTTTCGAAAAAGGTTAGAATACCAGCGGTATCTTACCCCAGTACTCCCCGACGTTGATGCCTGGGAGCCAGAACGCCATCGCCATATCCATAACCAAACAAGGGAGATTCAAAAACAATGAAACAGAGCAACCGCGTCATAGCAGCCATGCAGGAAGGTCGTGTGGCCTACGGCTTCAACCTGATATTCCCGTCACCACACGTCGTGGAGATTCTAGGCATGCTGGACTTCGACTTCGTCTGGCTGGACGGCGAGCACGGGCCTTTCACACTGGAGAACATCGAGGACATCTGCAGAACGGCGGAGTCGGTTGGCCTAACAACCATCGCCCGGGTGCCCGACGTTAACGCCTCGACAATCCTTCGCTTTCTGGACCGCGGCGTGCAAGGAATTTACGGGCCGCACATTGCCACCAGAGAAGATGCCCAGAAGCTGGTTAACGCGTGCTACTTCGGGCCACGGGGCGAGCGCTCCTTTGGCGCAAATCGAGGCACGGACTACTGGCATGACATCCCCGACCTGAAGGCCTACTACCAGAACTGCAACGACAACATGCTGGTGGGCGCGCTGCTGGAGGACCAGGGTTCTATCGACAACATCGATGAGATTCTTGCAGTGGACGGCATCGACTACTTCGGCATCGGCCCCAACGATTTTTCGCAAGGCATAGGCTTCCCCGGCGAGCCTAGTCACCCGGAAGTGGAAAGGGCAACCCAGGAACTGACTGATCGAATACGTGGGGCTGGACGGCGCATGGTCACCGACGTGCTGGAATCGGAATGGATAACTAACATACTCATCGACGGGGGACGCCGTGTGCTGGAACGCCGGCGGGGCTAGGTAAAAGAAGCCATGAGTATTGTAGACAGATCAGCCTCTCTATTCAGGATGGACGAAAAGACGTGGGCACGCCATGCCAATCCGTGGAGTGTATGGACTCGGTTCGTCATATTACCCATCCTGGCGCTGGCCATATGGAGCCGCGTGTGGCTGGATTGGTACAGCCTTGTACCGGTAGCAGTCGTATTGCTCTGGACTTGGCTGAACCCAAGGGCGTTCGCCAAGCCGAAAACTACGAAGTCCTGGGAGCTCCAAGGCAGTGCTGGGCGAGAGAGTTTGGCTAAAGAGAAAAGAGATTCCCATTCCGCAGCATTACCTGCGGCCCATAGTCGTCTTGAATATCGTCACGGCCAGCGGCGTCCCGTTTTTCGTCTGGGGACTATACGCGCTGGAGATTTGGCCCACCATCCTGGGCACGATGTTGATATACGTGGGCAAAATGTGGTTTCTCGACCGCATGGCGTGGCTTTATGAGGACATGAAGGATGCCACACCAAAGTACAAAAGCTGGCTCTATTAAATTTGCCAAAGTACACCCTTCCTCTTCGGCACGTACGCACAGCCAAATATTTCGTCCATCACAAAAGAAATAGCACCCTGATTAGCTTCTCAAATTGAGAATGGCGGGCTACCATTGGACTTATTTTTGAACGTCGTGTTGGTTCTGGCTGCATGGGCGTTTGAAGAAAACCCGGCGGGGGAACCCATAAAGTACCGGAATATATTTTATACGGCCCGCAGTCACCGGGTTATGATTAATTGGAGAGGATGGATTCAATGAAACGGGCACTTATCACCGGGATTACAGGCCAGGATGGCTCATATCTAGCAGAGTTCCTCCTGTCCAAAGGGTACGAGGTCCATGGGATGGTGAGGCACGTGGCCTTGGAAAATCCTGAGCACCGTTTATGGCGCATCCGCCACATAAAAGACCAGTTGCACCTTCATAGCGGATCCCTGGAGAGTTACGCAAGCATTCACCAGATATTCAGCAATGTAATGCCGGACGAGTGCTACCACCTGGGCGCGCAGAGCTTCGTAAGCTATTCCTTCGACGACGAGTTCTCCACGATGCTGACAAACGTTACAGGGACGCACCACGTCCTGGGCGCATTGAAGCAGCTTAAACCGGATTGCCGCTTCTACTTCGCCGGCTCCAGTGAGATGTTCGGAGGAGTCACCAAGCCTCCTCAATCCGAAGACACGCCATTCCACCCGCGCTCCTCTTACGGAATATCCAAGGTAACTGGATTCCACCTGACCCAAAATTATAGGGAGGCCTACGACATTCATGCCTCCTGCGGTATCCTCTACAATCACGAGTCACCACGAAGAGGCAAGGAGTTCGTAACACGGAAGATCACATCCTATGCCGCCAGGATTAAATTGGGCCTTTGTGACGAGCTACCCCTGGGGAACCTGGACACCGTACGTGACTGGGGCCATGCCAAAGAGTACGTCCGGGCGATGTGGCTGATGGTGCAGCAGGACAAACCAGATGACTACGTGGTCGCGACTGGTGAGGCGCACTCAGTGCGTGATTTCGCCAAACTAACCTTTTCTCTGGTAGGTCTGGATTCTGAGAAATACGTTGTGATAAATCCGGACTTCTTCAGACCATCCGACGTAAATCATCTAATGGGCGATGCATCCAAGGCCGAGCGAGTACTTGGATGGAAATCGCAGACCTCCTTTGAGGATATGGTGAGAGATATGGTTATTACAGACCTGGAATTGATCGAGCCTGGGTCCTCGAAAGGCATCATGGAATCGGCAAAAGTATAGAACCTGCGCGACGCCTTTCCCGGCCAACCAGGCCGTGCGCAGACGAACGGGTGATGTTTTCAAGATCATTGCCCGTCTCCATTTATATCCTGCCTATAATGGTTAAAGGACGCCGGGGCAAGCAAATCCATTCGCCAGGAAGTCTCGGCCGGCCGTTTACCCACAGTCCAACCTCTCTCGCCCTCTGACAGCGCCCCTGCAAGAACCCACGTGCGCGAAGGCGCACGTCCCACACCCGCCTATATCGTCAGGCAATGGTTATCGTATAATTCTGGGCAGACTGCGTTAAGGAGCCTGGAATTTTATGGGGGAACTGGACGGTAGAACGGCAATCGTCACCGGAGCGAGCAGAGGCATAGGCCGAGCCATCGCGCTGAAATTCGGAGAGTTGGGCGCAGACGTGGTATGCACCGCCCGCAATACAGAGGCGCTCAACACGCTCGTGGCAGAGTTAGTTGGCCTGGGCACACGGGGGCTGGCCGTTACGGCGGACTTGTCCAACGAACAGGACATAAATCGTATTGCCGCCAACGCGAAAAACGAATTCGGGCGAATCGACATTCTGGTAAACAATGCTGCGATAATTCACCCCATGCTGGACCTTGTGGAATTCGAGGTCGATATGTGGAAGGAAGTTATCGCAGTCAACCTGACGGCGGCCGCCATTCTCACGAGAGCGATACTACCCACGATGATTGAGAACCGGTGCGGCAAAATTGTAAACATATCCAGCATCGGCGGAAGGAAAGGCGGAAAGGGCCGCAGCGCCTATCGAGCCGCCAAAGCCGGGCTAATAAGTCTGACGGAAAGCGTCGCAGCCGAGGTCAAGACTCACGGCATCGACGTCAACTGCATCTGCCCTGGAGGAGTGGCCACGGAAGGCTACAGGGAAGCATTTGGAGATAAGGCGGCAGATGACCCAACTATGATGCTGGGGGAGGAGATCGCCAATGTTGCGGCCTTCCTGGTCTCGGCTAGAGGCTCAGCCGTCACAGGCACGGCCATAGACGCATTTGGCGGCACCAACCCGCTGTTCCGTTAATATGCGTCCCTAGACTTCGGAGAACTTGACGGGTCGTAACCCCATTCATAATATGTGGTTAAGTCATCGGGCAAGAGGACATTGCAGAGGAGACTTGATGGGCAAACAAGATATTGATTTGATGGCGCACCTGATGCGTCGGGCGGGGTTTGGCGCTACCCGCGACGAGATCGACGAGTACGTCGCGCAGGGCTACGAGGCCACCGTGGAAAAGTTGCTGAGTCCAGGCGACCCTACCTGGATGGGAGACTTCATGGTCAGGCGCTTCGATCATGAAGCTTCTGGGATGATAAATCATCGTGGAGGGGCCAGAAGTTGGCTCTATCGCATGATAACCACCTCCGCCCCTTTGCAGGAAAAACTAACCCTCTTCTGGCATGGGATATTCGCCACAGGCGTCCCGAAAGTAATTAACGGCAGGGTCCTTTACGATCAGGTCAACATGTTCCGGCGCAACGGAATGGGCAGCTTCGACAAGCTGTTGCTGGAGCTTTCCAAGAATCCCGCGATGATCGTGTGGCTGGACAACCAGGACAATCACAACGGGGCCATCAACGAGAACTGGGGAAGGGAGTTGTTAGAGCTCTTTTCCATGGGCGTTGGCAGCTACTCAGAAGAGGACATCAAAGAGTGCTCTCGTGCCTTCACCGGCTGGACTATCGGAAACACCGAATACATGATGGTGCGTTCTCAGAGGGACTCGGACTGGCCCTATGGCCGTATCTCATACCATTTCGAGTACCGCCCGGAAGATCACGACGAAGGCGAAAAGACGTTCCTCGGCCAGAAGGGCAATTTCAACGGCGAGGACATCATAGACATCATTTGCAAGCAGGAGTCCACTGCTCGATTCATCGCCCGGCATATGTACCACTTCTTCGTGGCCGACGAGCCCCCCGTGCCAGCGTGGCCCTACACGCCTCCGAGAGATCCCGACGCCATCGATACTCTGGTCAAGGCGTACTCTGAAAGCAATTACGACATCACGTCCATGCTGCGAGTGCTGTTTAATTCCGACTTCTTCAAATCGGAAGGCATCCGCTACGAAAAGGTTAAGGGGCCGGCAGAGTTCGTCGTCGGGGTGCTTCGCCTGACCGGGGAGTTCGACAGGCCGCGTCGTGAGATGGTTTCGAGGTACTCGCAGATTACCTGGATGGGACAGGAACTCAACAATCCTCCCAGCGTGGAAGGCTGGCACCAGGGCACCGAGTGGGTGGACACGGGCACGCTGATTGAACGAATTAACTTTGCCTCCGAGCAGTTCGGGGACGCGAACAAGCCGGGGGTCAAGGCCATAGTCGATAAGGTCTTTGCCGGTGGCGGAGATGACATGACTCCGGACCAATTGGTTGACCTATGCCTGGAGCAGATGGGCGCGATCTCGGTCTCAGACGAGACCCACGATGTGCTGACCCGGTTCGCCAAACAGGGCGGGCGCTCCGAGCAGGACGTTGCGCATGTGCTTAGGATGACCGCGGCCACCAAGGAGTTCCAGCGTGCCTAGAAAGCTGATTTATCGGACGGTTGAGGTCTAGGATGGTTTCCAGCGCAGCGCAGACGCACAAGAAGGTTCTCGAATATAACAATACCCTCGGCATCGTCGCCATGGAGGGCAGAGGATTCGAATACCCAACTGACACCGTAATCGCCAGGGACGGTCGGCTCTACGTCACGAACCGCTCCAGGGACACTGGCGAACGGGCGGTCCGAGTCACCGTTCTCGACGTGGAAAGCGAATTCTACGGTACATTCGGGTACTTCGGCCGAGGCGACGGCCAGCTGGTATCGCCTATGTGCGCAGCAGAAGACAACACCGGCCACATCTTCGTTACGGATGATGTAACCCACAAGGTCACGGCCTTCGACTACGACGGCAATTTCGTATCCAAGTGGGGCGTCCACGGCAGCGAAAAAGGCGAACTAAACGGACCCTCGGGAATCGCCTTCGATGCCGACAACAACGTTTACATCACGGATACGCATAACCACCGTATACAGAAGTTCACCAGCACGGGCGAATTCATTATGGCGTTTGGCTCGAACGGCTCCGGCCAGGGACAGTTCGAGCTCCCCTGGGGAACCACAGTTTCCCCTGACGGCGAAGTGTACGTGGCGGACTGGGGGAACGATCGCATCCAGAAATTCACAGCGGGCGGCGACTTCATCGCGGCATACGGCGCCTCAGGCCTGGGAGACGAAAAGCTTCAACGCCCGTCCAGCGTGGCAGTCGACGAGCGGGGCTACATGTACGTCGCTGACTGGGGCAACGAGAGGGTGAAAGTACTCGATGCCGACGGTGGCTTGCTCCAGAACCTCAGAGGAGAGGCCACCCTCTCGAAATGGGCCGCTCTCTATCTTGAAGTTAATCGGGAAGAGGGCGAGGCCAGGGCCAAATCAGACCTGGAACCCAGTACAGACCTCTTGGACGCCGATGACCCGCACACACAGTCGGCCCACGTCGAAAAGCTATTTTGGGCCCCCATGTCGGTCAAGCTCGATAACGCGGGCAGGCTATTCGTGACCGAGGGCAATCGCCACAGGATACAAATATACGAACGAGCCTCTTAGCCAGGCCGTACGCCCGCAAATTTGTGCAGAGCGCGATTTGCGTACCACACTCGCTACCGGCAGTTGGTTTGGAGTATACGGCCTATCACTCATTGCGGACCGAGCAGCCTATCCTCGTTCGTCGTAGACCTCTTTGGCCACCCTGACTGCGTTGGCCGCCGTGGGCCAACCTGCGTAAAACGCCATATGCGTAAAGATTTCGGCGATCTCGTCTTTGGTTACGCCGTTATCCAGGGCCCGTCCTATATGCCCGCGTAGCTGGTCGGTACGGTATAACGCCGTCAACACCGCCACGACCATCAGGCTACGGTCGCGTTTGGATAGCTCCGGCCTCTCCCAAATGTCTCCGAACACCACGTCGTTGGTGAGTTCCGCCAGCTTCGGGGCAATCTCTTGCATAATTTCTCTTGAGGTGGTCATTTCGATTCTCTCCTGGTGTGGTCTTATTCAGAATTGTTGCGGCCAATAGAAATGGCCAATAGCGTTAGGTGCGACTGTCTTTCCACCGAGCTATGAATCTATGCGATAGACCCGAGTGGCCGTGTCGTGGAAAAGCGCAGCGCGTTCGGAAGCCGAGTAGTCTTTGGACAGACGCTTGAAGGCGTTGAACAGCACGTTGTACGAACTCGAGACCTTATCCGGCGGAAAGTTACTCTCGAACATACACCGATCCGGGCCAAACTGCTCTATGCAGTAGTTCATCAGCGGGGAAAGGCCTTCGGCCAGCTCCTCCGAGCTTATGGGTTTCTCCCAGGTGTACCAGTCGAAGCCGTAGCGAGGCTGTCCCACTCCCCCTAGCTTTAGAACAATATTCGGACACTTGGCAACGGCGGCGACGCCCGCTCGCCACTCTGGGATGACCTCGTCGTCACGATTTGCGTATGGCCCAATGCGATACAAGCCGCCAATGTGATTCAAAACGATGGTCAGTTCAGGAATCGCGTTGGCGAAATCCACAAGTTCGGGAAGCTGGTGGAAATACAACGTAGTTTCCAACAACATCCCCTTACGAGCCAACACCCGCGCCCCGGCGATAAAATCGGCGCTGGCCAGTAGCCCTGGTTGTGCCGCCCGATTCTCCACGTCAGGATGGGGGTCCCAGCCAGCGGGCCGACGCACTCCACGGAATCGGTTAGGGCTAGCAGCCTGCAACGCTTCCAGCACCGGCTCGACTCTGTCGCCCAGACTCAAGTCTGCGTTTCCTATGATGGCCGCTGCCGCCCTGGCGGGGCCATAGATTCCACTGGCGCTGGCTGCGGCCAAACCCTGGACGAACTCGACCTCACCCACGGAACGAAGCTCCATAGGCCCATCAATTCGGTACATTGACCTGGCCTCGATAAAGACCGTGGAGCGGACATTGTGGCCACTGTAAATATCCGCGTTCAACTCGTGAAGCAGGTACTTCTGGTAGGGAACGCGCTCAAACCGAAAATCCCAGAAGTGGTGATGTGGGTCGCAAATGGGCATCTCCGGTTCCAGGGTCGGCTCCGGAGTTAGCGCGAGCCAATCATTTCCTCCATAAGCCATAATGGCCTCTCCTAATTTAATCTTCGTGCGGAGGATAATAGCACAGTCCGGTCTACCTCCCCCCTATTGGGCGTGAGGATTGGCCAACGTGCGATATATGCGTCACATTTCACTATATGTAAAGTAAAGTTTACACGCCAGACCTACCTCTGGAGGAAGCTACATGAATTCTAGCTGGAAAAATATCCTAGGGCTTAGCCCTGACGAGCGGACCATTCAAATTCAGGAACTAGCAGCCCATAGGGCATATTATGCCCTCGCTTTTGCAATGCTCATCTATGGCTTCTACGACGTAATTGCTCGGGGACAACTGCTCGTTCTTTTCAACCTCATCGCCGTGGGCCTTTCATTTGCCTACCTTCGATGGCAACGTAGCCATATCACGAATGGCGCTGCCCTGAATGAGCGTACTCGCACTCTGCTCTACCACCAGTATCGGATCGTAAATGTAGGGCTCTTTCTACTCTGTACCCTGTTCACATACCTGTCGGGGGGACCTGTGGATGTACCTCATTTTATTGCCGGCGTTCGTCATTCTGGCTACCCTTTTTAAAACGAGTGTGTTCTTGTGGAGAGTTTGGGGGATGGTGGGAGCGTTGGTCAGCTTCTTCGTTTTGGTAGGCATCGGGTTTGTACTGTTTTCCGCTCGGTAGTCAAGGCACGCCATAAATTTACGCTCTATCGAACAGCTCACGGGATATAGGGACCGCGCATGGCAAAGAATATAGAGGAAAGTCTAGACAACCGGATGCGGGAATTACGCCAGGCACGATTCTTGAGACAGTCCGACCTTGCGGACAGCGTAAACGTCAGCCGCCAAACGGTCATTGCCATCGAAAAGGGTGAGTACAATCCCTCGGTCGCCCTGGTCCTTCGAATTACCGAAGTGTTCAAGTTGCCACTTGAGGACGTTTTTTGGTTGAGCGGTTAACTTATCCTGGCACGCATACCTAACCGGCAACCTCATCGTAGTGGTCGAAATTAGCGATAACCTTATTTTCGTAAAGCTCTGCAATTTTTGCGTCCGAATAACCCAGTAAACCGCCCAACACTTCTTCGTTATGTTCCCCTACTCGGGGAGTCGAGCCTATAACTGCCGGAGTTCGACTGAAATGCCAGAAATCGCCCGATACGGCCATGGTTCCGGCCAGAAAGTCCGGCACGTCAACCATAGCTCGGCGTTCCCATGGATGAGAATCTTCGGCCGCTTCTGCAATGGTGTTTACGGGCGCTGCCGTAATATCATGCTTTGTGAAATGGTCTATAGCTTCATTCATGGTCATGGTCGAAAGCAGATTTTCCATCTCGCCATTGACGATATTCTTGCGCTTGGTGCGCTCTGACCTAGACGAGAATCGAGGGTCCTCCACCCACTCAGGTTTGTTCAAGGCATTACAAACCCTGTGCCACTGGTGCTGGTCTCCCGCCGTAATCAAGACCCAGCCACCGTCTTTGCAAGGGTAGATGCCACCGGGAGCGCCCTCCGGCCCTTTGCCCCTTGATGGCGATTTACCAGTGCCGTGGTATGCCGAAATCGGAATCTCCGTGTAGCTATAGCCAGTATCCGCCAGACACACATCCATGCTCTGGCCTTCGCCGGACTCCACCCGCTCGTAGAGTGCAGCCATGGTGCCCAGGGCAGCGTGCAATGCCGTAGTACGGTCGATTATTGGCACCCCGGCCCGAATCGGGGGCATGCCCTCTTCGCCCGTAATCATCGCGATACCCGACATGGTCTGGCCAATAGGATCGTAACCAATCTTTTCTCGATAGGGGCCAAACTGTCCGTAGGCGGACACGTTGACCATGATGATACGACGGTTGAGCTCCTTCAATACGTCGTAGCCAAATCCCATCATTTCTATAGTGCCAGGGCGGAAATTCTGCAAAAGGACGTCGGAGATCTTTACAAGCTCACGCAACGCCTCCTTGCCCTCTTCCTTACGCATATCGATACTCAGGCTCTTCTTGCCGCTGTTGTATTGCACCCAGTAGGCGCTCTGCTTGCCGACAAAAGGAGAATGGTAGCGCGTCTCTTCGCCACCAAGGCGCTCGATTTTAATTACCTCGGCGCCCATACGCGCCAATACCTGAGCGCATCGGGGACCGGCCTGATGCCGCCCCAGATCGAGAACCCTGACGCCGTCCAGGGGACCTTTTCCACTTACCATGCAATACACCTCAAAGTTTTTAGCTGATTAGGAGCCAGTATTATCAGGAATAATCTGGCGGGTTCTTAAACACTTCGGTGGCCTAGTCGCGGCCTTTCCGTGAAAGAAATTCAGGAAAGGCCTCCTCAACCCCGAAGCCTTTAACCTTCGCAGTAGTGAACGCTCTTTCGTTCTCCCACATCTGGTGCATGTCTGCGCCCTTATGCTGGAGAAGCAGCTCCTTGATACCCATTACGGACTCACGGCGATTGTTGGCTATAGGGGTCGCTATCTCCAACATCTTCGCACGAAGCTGGTCGCAAGGCACAAGGTGATTCAATAAACCGATGCGGTAAGCCTCCTCGGCCTCCACCACCCTTCCGGAAAACAGCAACTCCTTGGCCATGGGCCATCCAACCTGATTGGTCAGTGTCCACGTGGAGTTAATTCGCCCGTATGCCGCCGCCAGGAAACGAAACTTCGCGTGCTCGCAGCCTATACGGAAGTCCAGCGAAGACGCCAATACGCCCCCTCCTCCGTAAGCAAGGCCATTCATCATCCCGATAATAGGCTTAGGAGAGGCAGAAATCTCGTATTGCTGTTGAGAGCGCGCGTCGCTATTGCGGTCCCTCTCCTCTTCAGTAAGCTCTTTGGCATGAACGCGCTGCTCGTGGATGTCCCCTCCCGCCGAGAAGGCACGGTTTCCCGTCCCTGTTAACACGATGCAACCAATTTCATCGTCTGCGTTCAATGTCTTTACACCATCGTGCAATTCTGTTGTTAGCTTGTGATTCATGGCGTTAAGGACTTCCGGCCGGTTTAAGGTCAGTATCCCTATGCCATCGGTTTTTTCAACCAGGATATGTTCGTAATCCATAATTCCGCCGCCTCCGTTCAAATCGACTTATCGCCCTGCGTAAAGCGTCTGCCACGTTTCATTGCAGGTCGTTCGGTATTCTATGCGGCAATCGAAGGCCGGTCAACGGAGGTGGTTAGGGCTGAGGTTGGCGCGATGTGTGTGAACGATGGAGCAATTCTTGGGTAGTTATGCGGCTTATGAATGGTGGGCCCGCAGGGATTCGAACCCTGGACACTCGGATTAAAAGTCCGATGCTCTGCCAGGCTGAGCTACAGGCCCGTGATGTAATCTGCCGCGCCGCAGGCTCCAATTTAGCGGATAGACGCTAGGAACGGCATGAGCAATTTTAAGGCGTGGGGAAGGCCATTACAAGCGAAATCAGGCCTTAGCGATCTAAAACGGCAAATGGAACGCGTGCAGGGAGTGGAACTGACCAATCGGCCAGTAGCTAACCCAGGCCCTACCGATGATGTTCTCGGTGGGCACGGTGCCCCAGTCCCGCGAGTCGTTGCTGGCTCTGCGATTATCGCCCAGCACGAAGAACGCGTCCGGCCCCACCCTTAACAGCGACATGGAACTCTTGTCAGGGCGGGTGATGTACGGCTCTTCCAGATTAAACCCGTTAACCAACACCTGACCCTGATGAATCTCCACTGAATCCCCTGGAAGACCTATCACCCGCTTCACGAAGTCACGAGAAACGTCTCTGGGATAATGGAAGATAATCACGTCTCCCCTTTTGGGATTTCTGACAGGGAAAACACTTTCGTCCGGTTCCCCCGAGCCGAAGGGAGAAATGCCTCGCAGATCGCTGGGTCCAAGGTGGAAATACACGATCTTATTTACCAGGAGGTATTGCCCCTCCTCCAAGGTAGGCTGCATGCTGGAGCCCTCGACCCTGAAGTTCTGAACGCTGAATTGCAGCGCCAGGAAAATAAGCAGGGCCAGGATTACAGTCTCTATCAGTTCCCTAATGAGCGATCGCATCGTTACCTACAGTAATTGCTATTGCTACGGTTGTCTTGCATATAAGCCACAGTGATTATAACGACGGGCGCATAAAATTGTTATAGCAGGTACGACCCAGCTACGAAGGGATTGGTCCATATGTCGGCTTGGATTGCCTCGCGGGTTGCAGTGCAATTAGTTACCATCAAGATCAGGGAACTTGGATTAATAACCGAAAGCTGTAGCAGAAAACCCCACCTCAACCATAACTAATGCAGATCGAAGACACCGACCTCATCGCCCGTAGCCAAAGCGGGGACCTCGATGCGTTCAATGATATCGTTGAGCGTTATCAGTCGCACGTCTACAATCTGTCCGCCCGAATAATGGGCAACATGGCATCCGCTGAGGACGCCACTCAGGAGACGTTCATATCCGCCTATCGAGCTATAGGCAGGTATCGCGGCGGGAGTTTCCGGGGCTGGCTGCTAAGAATAGCCACCAATCAGTGTTACGACATGCTGCGAGCCATGAAGCGGCGTCCGGCCGATTCCCTGGACGAATCCCTTTTGAACCCAAGTTTCCGTGTACCCTCTGGGGGCGAGTCCCCGGAGGAGCGTACCCTTCAAGGCGAACTGGCGGAGCAGATACAGAAGGCCATACTTACGTTACCGGGCGACCAGAGGGCGGTCATCGTGTTGATAGACGTACAGGGCTTCTCCTACGAGGAGGCGGCCCAAGCCGCCGGAGCGTCGATAGGAACCATAAAGTCTCGTCTGAGCAGGGCCCGCGCCAGACTTAGAGAGCATCTTTCACAGCACATGGAACTTTTACCAGAGGAATTTCGTCAATAGATCAACGGGTAAATACTGTGATTGGATTTATAGAAAAAAGAAAACATGACAAACTTCGCACCTTGCTGTCGTCGTTCGCCGACGACGAGGTAAGCGAAGGCGAGAGGCGAGATGTGGAAACACACCTGGCCCAGTGTACGGAGTGCGCGGCTGAGCTAGCCTCCATTCGAGGCATGTCGCAGCTTATGGGCAGGCTTCCGGAGATCGCGCTGCCCCGCTCATTTAGGCTGACCCAAGCGCCAGCCCCTTCGCATAAGCCGGCATATGGCGTGTGGACGGGTACTTTCGCCACTGCAGCGGCCGCCGTACTGCTGGTGTTCCTGCTCGTTGGCGACGCTATGGGCCTCGTTACGCAGTCGCCTGTGCAATTAGAAAGGTCCCAGCGGCAGGAGTCCTCGGCACCGGCTGCGCCGATGGCACCCGCTGCCGCGCCCGCCCCTGGTGATATGCAGCGTTCTTCGGCGGAGCCTGCGATGGCTTTGGAATCGGCCCCATCAGCGGCGGCCTCATCGGCGGCGGCTCCTATGGCGCCTGCCCCGGAATTGGCGCCTGCTTCGACTATAGAGGAAACGACATCGCCAGCAGGTGGATCCCACGAAGCAGATTCTTCCTCGGAGCCAGAACCGGCAGCCGCTGTGGTAGCCCCGACGACGGCGATGACAATAGATGCCACGCCAACAGCGGAAATCGGCATAGCTACAACCATGGGTTTGGCTGCTATTGAACCCGAACCCGCACCATCGGTAGCCGAAACGGACATGGCGAAGGCCGAGTCGAGCCTTCAGCAATCGGACGCGCCTATGGAATCCCTAAGCTTTGCCACGTCACAGCCCGAGCAGGCTCCTGCACCAGTCGGAACCGGCTTGCCAGAACTAGGCAGCGACGGTGCCGGGGCAGCAAGAGGGTCTACTATCAATCAAAATAGCTCCGAGGAAGAGACCGCTGGCTTGTTACTACCGGTTCGCCAGCTACAGGTAGCCTCGGCAGCAGTTCTGGTAGTGCTGCTGACGACGACTGTCGCAGTTTACCGCCGCCGACGTCTTCCCTAGCTCCACTTCCGGCGGCCCGACGTGGCCTGCCGGCGACTCTTCGCCCTTTACCTCACAATCTCCTCATAATTTCACTGCAATTCGACATATACCCTGGACTCTCGCAGGCCGACAATGGAAGTAAGTGGTTTAGTCCGACACATGCCCTCGCAATTTCTAAGGTACTACCGCCTCACATCCAAAGATGTCTCAAAACAGTGGAACCTTTTGCATTGCGGCAACGTCGTTATATATGAAGCACGAAATTAAGAGGCCATCGGACATGAGCCGAGGTCGAATTTTAAGGAGGACATAAGATCATGAAGGGTTTTAAGGGACTTATCGCAGCAGCTGGAATTTCCGCAGTGCTGCTAGTAGGCATCGCATGCGCCAATGGACCGGCTGCAACGGAACCGCCACAGGGAACAGGGTCTCCCATTTCCAACCTGCCAGTCGGCGCTCCAGAAAGCCCGGCCATAGGCGCCCCCATGCCACCTATAAGCCTGGTCAGGACGGACGGCGCGCCCGCACCCATGGGCTATCCGGGGACCACAGCCATGCCAGTCTTCCAGGGCTCGACCAGCCAGTCGGGCATATGGGTGACAGGTCAAGGCAAGGTAGCCGTCGATCCTGATCTGGCAATGCTTAGCATCGGTGTGGAATCCATAGGGGCCACTGTTAAAGAAGCCAATTCCAAGGCATCCCAAGCTATGGACGCCATAGTCAAGGCCCTGAAGGTCGCGGGAGTAGAGGACAAGGACATACAGACCGCGTCTTTCAACATTTACCCGCAGTACGAGTACAGGGAAGTCTTGGAGTCAGGGATTCGCCGGGGCACACAGGTCCTTGTGGGCTACAACGTCAACAATAGCGCCACGATAAAGATTCGTGATCTTGAATCCGTCGGGGATATCATCGACGACGTGGTAACCGCAGGCGGAGACTCCACCCGGATCAACAACATCCGTTTCACTGTCGAGGATCCCAAGCCCATGATGACTCTACTCAGGGAGCAGGCAGTCGCCGACGCCATAGCAAAGGCACAGCATTTCGCAGACCTTACCGGTGTTGGCCTGGGCAGGCTGGTTTTCGTCAGTGAGGGCGGCTCCACAAGCCCTATGGTGCAGGACTTTGGCGACCAGCGAATGGCCTTCGCCGAAGCTTCCATCTCGCATGTGCCTTCCATCAGCGGCGGCGAGCTGGACCTTACCCTGAACGTGCAGGCAGTGTTCGCCATTCAGTAACTCGACACATTTGCGCACATGGCAGAAAGGGCCTCCTGTGAACAGGAGGCCCCTCGTTTTTGCCGTAGGCTATTCTCAGGAAATTCGGCATAGTACGGCTGGCTATCCAGACGTATAATTAATACAGCAACCTACAGACCGGAAGATAACCAGATACCTATGACATTCATGGCCAGAGCCATCGAACTGGGCAGGAAAGCGCAGGGCACTACCAGTCCCAACCCGCCGGTGGGTGCCGTCATAGTCAAGGACGGCAAGATCATCAGCGAGGGCTGGACACAACCGCCTGGGCAGCAACACGCTGAGGCCATGGCCCTGGAACTAGCAGGCGAGCTCGCCAGAGGAGCTAGCCTTTACACCACCCTTGAGCCATGCACACACCACGGCCGAACGCCTCCCTGCTCCGAAGCCATCATCCGGGCGGGCATCGCCGAGGTCCATGTTGCGTCCATCGACCCTAACCCCAACGTCCAGGGCGGAGGCATAGGCTCACTGCAGCAAGCAGGCGTCCAGACGCACCTGAGTGACCCGGATTCCGAATCAACAGAGCTTATCGAGGCATTCGCCAGGCACTCATCTACGGGCCTGCCCTTCGTCATCGCCAAGTTCGCCATGAGTCTAGACGGGAAGATAGCCACCCATACTGGCGACTCCAAGTGGATTTCCGGCGAGGAGTCTCGCGGATATGTTCACCAGTTACGCGCCCGGTCGGACGCGATCATGGTGGGCATCAACACCGTCCTGGCCGACGACCCCCAGCTTACTGCCAGAGATTCAGACGGCTCGGCCCTGGAGCGGCAACCTTTGCGCGTCGTTCTCGACACGCACGGACGCACTCCTCCCAATGCGCGAATGCTTTCCCAGCCAGGCAAAACCCTGATTGCCACCGGCGAAGGTGCCATAGGCCTGGATACCAGCATTGCAGAAACCCTTGTACTGCCCTCCTCCGAGGGCGGGTTGAACCTGTGCTCGCTGCTTCATACACTGGGAGAGAGAAACATCACCAGCGTGCTAGTGGAGGGCGGCGGAACGATTCTGGGCTCGCTTTTCGACCAGGGCTTGGTGGACAAGGTTGTAGCTTTCGTATCGCCGGTTATAATAGGCGGCAAAATCGCCCAATCCCCGGTGAGTGGGCAAGGGGTTAAAAGTATGTCGGATGCTTTTCGGCTTCAGAATAGTCGATTCATGCAGTTCGGCCCCGACGTAGCGATTATTGGGTACTGTGGAGAGAGAGCAGATGTTCACCGGAATAGTTGAGGAAGTCGGCACAATCAAGTCCGCAGATCCCGGCCACCTGCTGGTAAGCGCCTCCACGATTATGGGCGACATGAAGGTGGGAGATAGCATCTGCATAAACGGCGCTTGCCTCACCGTTACTTCCTTCGAGGCAGAGGGCGACCAGGGCACATTCTCGCTGGATGTCGTGCCAGAGACACTGCGTCGCACCAACCTGGGTGAGTTAAAATCCGGTCACCCGGTAAACCTTGAGCGGTCAATGCCTGCTAATGGCCGGTTCGGCGGCCACATAGTGCAAGGCCATGTAGATGGCACTGGCAAGGTGCGCTCCATCGAGGCCGATGGCGAGGCATTTCTGATAGCTTTCGACGCACCGCCCGCTGTCATGCGCTACGTGGTGGAGAAGGGATTCATCACGGTGGACGGAGCCAGCCTCACCGTTGTAGACTGTGACCAGAATTCCTTCATGGTCACCATCATCCCTCATACACGTGAAAACACGGTTTTCAGTCATCGAGACGTAGGTGATACTGTAAATCTAGAAGCCGACATCATCGCCAAGTACACTGAACGTTTAACGACGGCGGCGCGTCCGCCCCTGGATACGGCAGATGAGTTGTAATATGGTCCAATTCGTGACCTTTAGGAGCTGAGGCTTTGCCCCTATCTAAGATAGAAGACGCAATAGAAGACATTAAGGCCGGGAAAATGGTCGTCATCGTAGACGATGAGGACCGCGAGAACGAAGGCGATCTCGCAATGGCGGCCGAAATGATCACCCCACAGGCCGTCAATTTCATGGCCTCGGAGGGACGCGGGCTTATCTGCGTACCCATGATGGCCCAACGCCTCGATCAGCTTCGCATACCCATGATGGTCTACGAGAACACTGCCCGGCTGAGCACTGCCTTCACTGTATCTGTGGACGTTCTAAAAGGCGCAACCACTGGCATCTCTGCGGCAGACCGCTCCGCCACCATCAAGGCCCTGGTGGAACCGGGCACGCTAGCCGAAGACCTGGGCAGACCAGGCCATATCTTCCCTCTGCGGTACATGGAGGGGGGAGTGCTGGTCCGCGCGGGCCAGACGGAAGCGTCGGTGGACCTAGCACGATTGGCGGGGCTGTACCCCGCTGGCGTCATCTGCGAAATTATGAACGAAGACGGCTCCATGGCCCGCATGCCGCATCTGGATAAGTTCGCAGACAAGCACGACTTAAAGATCGTTAGCGTCGCCGACATTATCGCCTACCGCACCGAGCACGAAAGACTTATCGAGCGCGTCGCTGAGGCTCGTGTTCCTACAAAAAGCGGCGAGTTCGTAGCTGTTTCGTACCGCTCCATCGTGGACCGTGACGAGCACGTAGCTCTGGTAAAAGGCCCCATATCACCCGAAGACGAGGTGCTCGTTCGCGTGCATAGCGAATGCCTCACGGGCGACGTATTCGGCAGCATCCGATGCGACTGCGGCGACCAGATGCAATTGGCATTAGAGGCTATACAACGCGAAGGCAAAGGAATTTTCCTTTACATGCGCCAGGAAGGTCGCGGCATAGGAATCCACAATAAGCTCAAGGCCTACGCGCTTCAAGACGACGGTCTCGACACTGTGGAGGCCAACCTTAAGCTGGGCTTCCCGCCCGACCTCAGGCACTATGGGGTGGGCGCTCAGATTCTTGTTGACCTAGGCGTGGAAAAAATGAGGCTCCTCACCAATAATCCAAAGAAGGTGGTTGGCCTGGAGAGCTTCGGGCTCACCCTGGTAGAGCAAGTGCCGATAATCGCTCCAGTGAATGATGAGAACCGGCGATACATGAAGACCAAACAGGAGCGCATGGGCCACCTGATTGACCCAGAGATGTTTAACACAGCCTCAGCTGATGGTGAGTAAAAAGTGAGTAGAGAAATACAGGGCGAGTTGAACGGCGCTGGTCTAAGAATCGGAGTAGTAGTCGCCAGATTCAATGACTTCTTTACCTCCAAGCTTCAGGAAGGCGCTATGACGGCCCTGACCCGACACGGCGTACGAGAGGACGACATCACCGTCGTATCCGTACCTGGTGCCTTCGAGATACCTCTGGTGGCCAAAAAGATGGCTGAGTCCGGCGGATATGAAGCCATAATCTGCCTGGGCGCCGTGATACGCGGCGAAACCGGTCACTATGAGTACGTCGCTGGCGAAGCTGCCAAGGGAATAGCCAACGCCTCCATAACCACCGGGGTTCCGGTCATTTTCGGAGTCCTGACCACGGACACAGTGGACCAGGCCATCAACCGCTCCGGCGGCAAGTCGGGCAACAACGGCTACAGCGCCGGCCTCACCGCCATCGAGATGGCCAACCTCGTCCGCGCCCTAGACACCAAGTAGGCTATTTTCCCCCGTCCATAGAAAAGCCTCGACACACGCCGCGCATTAGCACGCCCACCAAAGACGATTGCCCGAAGCAAAGCCTTCCCAGTGTAAGAACGTCCTGGGATTGGCGTAGAAGGCTTTAGAGAACCTCCATCTGCCGTTGTCCTGCTTCGCCGTCTCGAATATAATCCCCTCAAAACAACCGCAAAGGATCGCCTTGACACAACACACCAGAGACTCCAACGATAGCCAAGAAATCACGAAAAAGCTGGCGAAGTTCTCGGCGGATCTGACCTACGAGGACCTGTCTCCGGAGGTCGTTGACTGGGCCAAGTACTTGTGCCTCGACTTCGCAGGAGTCGCCTTGAATGGCTCCACTACGGATTCTGCCAAGGCGGTGGTGAAGGCCATTGAAGGCCTCAACAGGCCCGGGCCTTCGACTATCATCGGCACGCCGAAGCGAACGCTGCCCGAGTATGCAGCGATGGCCAACGGCACCGCGTTCCACAGCATCGAGCTAGACGACGTAAACAACGAGGCGTCGCTGCATCCCGGCGTGGTTGCCTACCCCACGGCTATGGCGATGGCGGACGTGGTCCCGGTCAACGGCAAGAGCTTCATAACCTCTGTGGTAGCCGGTTACGACGTCATGGTGCGACTGGGGCGCGCGTTGAAGCCTGCGGAACACTACGGCAGGGGTTTCCATCCCACAGGCACATGCGGCGCATTTGGAGCGGCCGCGGTGGCGGGTCGCCTGCTGGGTCTGCAGGGTGACTCGTTTGCCCACGCATTGGGCATCGCCGGCAGCCAGACGGCTGGGAGCATGGAGTATCTGGCCCAGGGCGCATGGACCAAGAGGCTCCACCCTGGTTGGGCCTCCCACAGCGGCATCTGGGCGGCGTTGCTTGCCCAATCCGGATTCTTGGGGCCGACCACGATTCTGGAAGGCGATAACGGCTTCCTGCAGGGGTATTCCGGCCACCCAGACCCCGGCGAGGTCCTCCGGGGCCTTGGCGACGGCTTTCTCATTACTCAGACGAGCATCAAGCCTCACTCATGCTGTCGCTACAATCAGGGCCCAATCGACTGCGTGCTGGATCTGAGACAGACGCACAATTTACGCCCTGAGGAAATAAAAAACATCAGGGTCGGAATGCTAAATGCCGGATTTGGCCTTGTAGCATTCCCTGAAGAGCAGAAACGTAACCCTTCTTCCGTTGTGGACATGCAGTTCAGTATGCCGTTTAGCGCGGCGGTTGCGCTGGCTTACGGAAGGGCCTCCCTTAGCGAGTACGCCCCTGGCGTGCCTGAGCGACCTGCCATAAGAGAACTGATGGCGAAGGTGA
>MUCK01000015.1 GCA_002816705.1 SAR202 cluster bacterium Casp-Chloro-G4 | reverse complement strand
CTCGGAGCCTACCAGTTCGGTAACTGGTTTAGGCTCCGACGGAGAGGGAACTGATTCTTGCAAGTCCAGTTGCCACCAGCCAACGTCGTGCCATTTGCCGAGCTTGTAACCGATGTCGTTTAAGACGCCTACGGACCGGAACCCAATATGCTCATGAAGGCCAACGCTCGCCGGATTCGGCAGGGTTATTACTGCAATGGCCCTGCAGTATCCCTGGAGCCTCAGACATTCCAACAGGCTGGCGTACAGGGCTCTCCCCACACCACCTCGGTGACTGGTCGCGTCAACGTAGACGGTAACCTCACCCGCCCACTGATATGCCTCACGTGTCCTGAACGGCCCCGCGTAGGCATACCCCAGAATGCGGCCGTCCGATTCGTAGACGAGCCACGGGCGTTGACGCAACGTATTTTGGATACGCTCACGGAACTCACTCTTTGTTGGAGCTGTTAGCTCAAAAGAGATTGCAGTATCCCTGACAACCGGGGCGTAAATCTCCAGCATCTGGTCTGCGTCCGACGCCTCAGCAAGCCTTATTCCGACAGCCAAGATTGGGCCTTACGCCTTTCTGGCAAGCCAAATCTGCTCGCCACCGTAACGAAAGGGACCTCGATTGAAGTCACCAAACAGCGTCTCGATATGGAAACCGCTTAGACGAAGCAGGTACTCCATCTCGTGGCGGTACGTCCAGCGGAGCGACCACTTGGCGTAGCTTCTCTGAATCACAACGCCATCGCGATCAATCTCCTCGAAGATACGATCCTCGTCGATAACCTGCTTCTCAAGATCATACTTACGCGTGTCCCAGATAACCACGCGGTTGCCGGTCTCTGGGTGATTGAACTCGTGATGCTTGCGCAGAGGGCTTTCCGGATAGGACGAGTCCTCAAGTATCCAGTCCAGTCGCGGGTCGAAAATGTTGATTATCAACCTGCCGTCGTCAACAAGGTGGTCACGCATACGCTCCAGCACCCGGGCCTGGTCTTCAGGCGTAAGTATGTGACAAAAGGACCGGTAGGGAATCATCGCCGTGCCGAACTTCTCGCCGTCGGGGGTGTCCACGTAGAAGCTGCGCATGTCGCCTTCAACGAGACTGACACGTCTTGCGACATCTCCACCTAACTCCGCGATCTTCTCCCTGGCTATGTCCAACATCGAAGCGGAGAGGTCGACGCCCACCACCTCAAGCCCAGCTTGCGCCAGAGGAATGGTAATGCGGCCGGTCCCGCAGGCAAGCTCCAGAACGCGACCCTCCGACTTTTTGGCCTCCTCAACGTAGAAGCGAGTGTCTCCCGTTAGGCCAAAAGTGTAGTGGTCATAAAGGGCGGAGTCTATTTTGGCGTACTGCTCCATACATGGTCCTTTTCTTTGGAGAGTGCGGGGAGGCTCGCCCCATTAGCCCAACGCCTGAGACAGGTCTTCCAGCAGGTCGTCGGCATGCTCGATCCCAACTGACATACGCAGCAGGTTATCGGGTGTGGACGTGCCTGGCCCTTCAATGGAAGCTCGATGCTCGATGAGGCTCTCGGTTCCGCCCAGGCTAGTGGCCCGGGTGAAAACCTTGAGGTTTGCAGCCACCCGCATTGCTGCTTTTTCGCCACCGGCTACCTGCAAGGAAAGCATCCCGCCAAAATCTTTCATCTGCCCTGCCGCAATGGCGTGGCCAGAGTGGGACGCCAAGCCGGGATAGTGTACCGCCTCCACCTTGGGATGATCGCTGAGGAATCGGGCTATCTTGCCTGCGTTGTCGCATTGGGCCTGCATACGCAAATGCAGAGTCCGGATTCCACGCAGCACCAGCCAGCAATCAAAGGCCGACGGCACTGCCCCGTACGTGCCCTGGATATCTCGAATTCGATCAAATGCGTCCTTGGCCTGCCCGACATTCTTGGCCACAACTGCGCCACCCAAAACGTCGCTGTGGCCTCCCAGGTACTTGGTGGTGGAATGGACGACCAGGTCTGCGCCGAGGTCCAAAGGCCGTTGGAGAATAGGGGTGGCCCACGTGTTGTCGCAGACGCGCAGCGCGCCAGCCTCGTGGGCGATGTCAGCCGTCGCCGCAATGTCCGTGATCTTCAGCATAGGGTTGGAAGGAGTCTCAAGCCAAACAAGTCTGGTGTTGGGCTTGATGGCTTGCCGAACCTGCTCCGCGTCAGTGGCGTCCACAAAGGTCGCGTCCAAACCCCAGCGGGCAAAGACGTCACGAAGGAGATTTGCTGTGCCGTGGTAGCAGTCGGCCGTCACAACGACGTGGTCGCCGGCGGACAGCGACTGGAAAACCGCCGCCGTGGCCTCTGATCCGGAAGAGAAGGCCGCGCACGCGTCGCCACCCTCCAGAGACGCCAGCACGCCCTCCAACTGCTCTCGGTTGGGATTGCCCACGCGGGAGTAGACGTTGCCTCGCGAGTAGCCGCCGTCAGCGTCCCGCTCGAAGGTGGTGGACCGCTGAATGGGAGCGCCGATGGCCCCAGTGGTCGGGTCGACGTTATGGCTGGCGCGGGCAGCAATGGTTTCAGGGTTCATAAATGCCGGACCGACAATCTCATCATTAAAATGGCGGAGTATATTCGTAGAGGGGAGCGGAGCCGACGGGTTTGTGACCGCTCTTGAGAAGGAATTGGATGTGGCGCATGGTCTGAGGCTTCAGGAGAACGTCACCACACTCGGAGCATAGCTCTGCTGGAACGTGGTCCATGACTACGATCTGTTCCTCATGTCTGATGGTGTGTACGATGTGACGCTCCTCGTACTCACCCCGACAGCCGGGAATGCCGCATTTCATATACTTTTCTCCATAGCACAGGCCAGCATATTTCCTTCGATGCCTATAACCCTATCGCCTGGGCCACGGCCTCCAGGTGGAAGTCAGAATCACCGAAGGCCACCTCGGCTGCCTTGGCACGCCGGGAGTAAAGCTGCATGTTGTGCTCTTTGGTGAAGCCAATAGCGCCGTGGCACTGGTGGCCAAGGTCGCATACGCGGCGGTAGGCATCGCTGACCCACGCCTTGGCTATGGCGACCTCCTGCTTAGCCGGCATGCCCTCGGACAGATGCCAAGCGGCCTGGTACGTGATGTAGCGGGAACCCTCCACATCTGTGGCCATGTTGGCGCAGTGGTGTTGAATGGCCTGGAACGAGCCAATGGGCCGTCCGAACTGAGTGCGCTGCTTGACGTACTCCACCGTCATATCTAGGACTTCCTGTGCGCCTCCGACCATCTCGGCGCACTTGCCGATAGCTCCCCAGGCAAGCACCTTCTCGATGGTGTCCCAGCCCTTGTTGACCTGGCCTAGCAGTGCAGAGGCAGGCACGCTAACGTTGTCCAACACGATCTCGGACTGCCTGTCGGATGCGATGGTTTGCAGAAGAGTCTGGCTAACGCCCCCGGTGTTGCGCGGCACAAGGAACAGGGATATGTCCTTTTCGCCATCGCCGGTGCGCGCGGCAACGACGTAAGTGTCCGACACATGGGCATTGGGCACGAAGAGCTTGGTGCCACTTATAGTCCAACCGCCGCCACTCTGCGTCGCGGTGGTCTCCACACCATGGGCGTCCCAACGAGCGCTGGGCTCTGTCAGTGCAAGGGTAACGATTAGCTGACCCTCGGCTATCTGAGGCAGTAGTTCTTGCTTCTGCTCTTCGCTACCAGCGTCCAGCACGGTCATGCCCCCCATGACGACTGTTGAAAACAGAGGTCCCGGCATCATCACTCGACCCGTCTCCTCTAGAAGGACCGACAGGTCCAGAAAGTTAAGGCCGATGCCGCCATACTGTTCCGGAAAAATGAGGCCCAACCAGCCCTGCTCCGCGATCTTCTGCCACATCTCCTGCGTATAGCCGCGTTCGTCCTCTTCCATTTCTCGGACGTACGTAGTTGGGCACTCCGCGTCCAGGAACTCCCTGGCGCTGTTCTTTAGCATCTGCTGCGCTTCGTTAAGTCCAAGGTCCATTTGCGTGATCCTCCAGCGCCCTCCTGAGGAAAGACGCCAAGTATGTAGAGTCCGGCTAACCTCTGGGCAGCCCCAGGCCGCGGGTTGCGATGATGTTGCGCTGAATCTCTGACGTGCCTGCGGCGATAGTGGCCGAGACAGTCGTCATGTAAGCCTGTTGAATTCGACCTCGCAGCGGCGCGTGCTTGGAGTCTGGCCCAAGCTGTCCGTGGAGGCCCAGAATCTCCATGCCAACCCTGGCTACCTTTTGTTGCAACTCTGTTCCGAAGGACTTGCCCATGGATGATTCCTTGTTGGGCACAAGTCCCTGGCTCTGCATCCACGTGATGTTGTAGGAGAGCAGACGGCTGACCTCCGTCTGGACGGTAAGGTCGGCCAGTTTGCGGCTAATGACGGGATCGTCGATTAGCCTGCGGCCGTTGCGGTTGGTGTCCTTGCAAAACTGGATTAACTCTTCTAGCGTTCGCTTGGAGCCTGCGGAATACTCCACTCCTGACCGCTCGAAGTCCAGCAACGTAGCGCCGACGTACCAGCCTCGGTTCAGTTCACCCACCAGGTTCTTCTTGGGCACGCGGGCATCCTCGAAGGTCACCATATTGAAGCTATGGACATCGGCCATATTGATGATGGGTTGGACTTCTACGCCTGGTTGATGCATGTCGGCCAACAGAAAGCTTATGCCGCGATGCTTGGGCGCGTCCGGCTCGGTGCGGGCGAGTACCATGATGTGGTCGGCATGGTGCGCGTTTGATGTCCACACCTTGGTGCCGTTAATAACGAAGTCATCGCCGTCTTCCACGGCCCTAGTCTGTAGCGACGCCAGGTCGGAGCCTGACTCTGGTTCGGAGTAGCCCTGGCACCACTGCACCTCGCCACGAGCTATAGGAGGGAGGTACTCTCGCTTCTGCTCTTCGGTGCCGTGAATCATAAGCGTAGGCGCTAGCATCTTGGTAGCGAACTGATCTCGGCCCGGCGCGCGCTGGTAGGCCATCTCTTCCGCAAAGATGAGCTGCATCATGTGAGAAGCGCCCTGGCCACCGTACTCCTCCGGCCATGCCATTGTCAGCCAGCCCTTTTGGGCTAGCTTCTTGCGCATCTCCAGTGTGAAGCCCCAGTTTTCCTGTTCCTCATCTTGGCCGCCAGCCCAGTCATCTGGCAACTCATTCTTAAGGAACTCCCTTAATTCCTGACGGAAGTTATCCTCTTCAGGCGTGAATTTGAACTCCATTGGTCTACTCCACTCCTAAATTGCGGGCACTCCTAGGTGTTAGGCGCTCCCAACTGAAAGACAGGTCACTGTGCGGACTATGCCATTGATGGTATGAATTTGAGAAGTAACCAGGTCTCCTACCGCGTTAAGGTCCGGCGCGGCTACGATGGCAATAATGTCGTACGGTCCGGTAACTGAGTCCACGTTCTCCACACCCACAAGGGAGCTCAACGCTTCGGCAACGCCACGAGATTTACCTACCGCCGTTTCAATGAGTATGTATGCTTTGGTTGGCATGCTGAACCTCCTCAGTGATGAATCAAGATAGGATGTTCATTTACTTATTGCCCCTGCATTCTATCGGTGTTGGCGAATGGGTGTCAATCGCATCGGCATGGGGCGGCAACGCCCCGTGACCTGCCTTTATGACGAGGGGCATAAAGTTATTTAGGCACCCTGGCTGCACATACGTGCCGATTGCGAGAATCGGAAAATGAACTAGCGTATACAGGCGCGGGTAGTTAAGTCGATAGGTTGGAGAAGTCGGCACTGCCTAACAGGATCATGTCTTATCGCAGCGCTCGAAAGTGCGACCGGATGTCCTCCACAAGGCGTTCCGGCCTCTCCAGCGCGGCGAAGTGGCCACCGTCCGGCATATCAGTCCACTGCCTCAAGTCGAACACTCGCTCACCCCACTCGCGAGGCGGGCGCGAGATATCCTTGGGGAAAGAGGCGACTGCCGTGGGAACTTCAATTTTTTCGCCCGGCCGGAGCACCAGGGGATCCCGTTGGGACTCATAGTAGATACGTACCGAGGAGCTAATGGTCTGTGTGACCCAGTATATGGTGATGTTGGTTAGAAGCTCGTCCTTGGTGTAGACGCTTTCCAGGTCGCCGTTGCAATCGGACCATGATCGGAATTTTTCGATAATCCACGCCGCCAGTCCAACTGGCGAATCGGTAAGGCCATATGAAAGGGTCTGAGGTTTCGTGCCCTGGATATGTCCGTAGGCTCCCTCTTCTTCCCGCCAGCGAGCCCGCGCGCCAAGGAAGTCCCCTTCGGCCTGTGTAAGCTGCGTGGAGCCCGGCCCCAGGTCCGGCATCGCAGACACGCCAGCCACGTGGAGACCTATCATCTTGTCCGGATGCCTGTGACCCAACCCTGCCGTCACGCCAGCGCCCCAGTCGCCTCCCTGAGCACCAAACCTTTTGTATTCTAGTATGTCAGTCATCAGCATTGCCCATAGGTCCGAAACTCGCTGGAAGCTCCAGCCTCGCTCCGTCGTTCTATCGGAAAAGCCGAAGCTAGGCATAGACGGCACCACAACGTCGAAGGCGTCGGCGGCATCGCCTCCATACGAGGCAGGATCGGAAAGCATGGGAATTATCTTATGCATCTCCCAGAAGGTGGAGGGCCAACCGTGGGTAATTAGCAGCGGCATGGGATTGGGCCCCTTGCCCTTCTCCTGGATGAAGTGGACTCCGATACCGTTTACGTCGGCTCGAAACTGCGAGAAGCCGTTGAGAAAGGCCTCGTGCTTGCGCCAGTCGTACTGGTTAAGCCAGTAGTCGGCCAACTCCCTTATGTACGCCATGTTGGAGCCGTAGTCCCAACCTGTGCCGGGAATCTCATCGGGCCAACGGGTGCCTGCAATTCGCCGTCTAAGGTCTTCCAGAACATCGTCAGGAATAGCTATCTGAAACGGTTCAACAGACATGAGAGTCTCCTTTAACGTCTTAGGCTGATCATTGCGAGTTTGGCACCAATAAACCAAAGGATATCCTGTAGATCGCCAGCGCGCAATTGGAGTGTACTCGCGCGACGCTAGTCGGCGGTGGCGGAGAACCGAACTGGATCAGTTCTAGATGGCAGTTGCGGTTTCTTGGCAAACAGGAGCAGAACTCCGCCCAGGAAATTGAACCCTGCCAGGGTCACGAAGGCGATGTCATAGTTACCCAGAGTGTCTCTCATATAGCCCGCAAAGATGGGCGAAATCAGCAGCAACACATTCATTGGAAGCTGCGTCATGCCCATAATCTTCCCAAATGACGATCGGCCAAAGTAGTCGCCTCTGATTGACGTGGTCAGGGGATTTCGACCGCCGAAACCCATGCCAAACACAACGGCGAACAGGAACACGTAGGCAATATTGGGAGCGAATATGAGTATAAATATTGCGCTGGCCTGAATCGAAGAAAAGAAGAACAGAGCAACCCGTTTAGGCACCCGGTCTCCCATGTAACCACCAATGAGTTGAAACACCATGGAAACAGCCGTATAAGCGGTTACAACCAGTCCGGCCATAGGCACGGAGTACCCCCGGTCCAACGTAAGCAATGGAGCCAGGTGGGCCATGATCGCTATGATTATCATTGACGTGAAGCCGTGCCCGAAGGCAATCAGCCAGAACGCCCGCGTCACGATGGCCTGTCTTAGGGTGAAGTCTCCGTCCGGCACCTGAACCCTGGGCGACGACGAAACACCCGACCCATCTATTTCATCGGCTGTCGAATCGGAATCTACCGCCAGGTCCTCAACGGGCGGATCACCATCGGTTCGCAGACCCATGTCTTCGGGCCGGTTACGAATTACCTTGGAAATAGGGAGGGCAAGGCTGAGGCTCGTAACGGCCAGAAACACAGCCGTAGTTCGCCAGCCTATATTGTCCTGGGCGGGGTCTACTGCCCACGCCATGGCAGGTATCAGAATCAGCGCTCCCAGTCGACTGATAGAGCTGGAAAAACCCATAGCCGTAGTGCGGTTCCGGACAAACCAGTTGTTGAGCAGGGTGTTCATGGGTAGCCAGCCACCCATTCCCTGTCCAAACGCCATGATTATGAAAGCCACGTAGAACATCCAGAGGTTCTGGACCTGACTAAGAAATAAGAATCCGCAGCCAAGAACAATTAGGCCAATGAATATGATGCGACGCGGACCCAAGCGATCAGTGAGGTAACCCTCCACGGGGCCCATAATACCGCCCTCAACGCGAGTCAGGGAAAAGGCGAGGGATAGCTGGGTGCGGTTCCAGCCGAACGCAGCCTCAAGCGCCACAAACCAGAGGCCCATGGCATGGAAAAGGGGAACACTGGTAACCGAATGTATTACGCCGCCGACGGGAACAAGCCACCACCCATAGAACGTCCCTCTTACCTTAGTCTGAAGCCTGACGTTCCAGTTATGAATGACGGACAAATGGACCTCCCGAATTTTGCGACGCTTAACAGTCTAGCACAGGAATTTCACACGCTACAGCATCAGGTGCTACCTGCCGTTGCCGCTTCCGACGGAAAGTACCTTCGTTGAAAATAAAGGGCTAAGTTCACGAGGCCGATGAGCACGGGCACTTCTACTAATGGGCCAACAACTGCTGCCAACGCCACACCCGAACCTATGCCGAATACGCCGACGGCCACTGCTATCGCTAGCTCGAAGTTGTTGCCAGACGCTGTAAAAGCTATGGTAGCGCTCTTTGAATAATCGGCTCCAAGCCGCTTTCCCATGTAGAAAGAGACCAGGAACATGACCACGAAGTAGATGAAAAGCGGGATGGCAATTCTCACCACGTCCAGCGGTATCTGCACGATAACCTCACCCTTGAGCGAAAACATCACCAGTATGGTGAACAGCAGCGCTATTAGGGTTATTGGGCTGATCCTGGGAATGAAAACTTCTTCGTAGAACAGGCGACCTTTTAGGCGCAAGAGCACCATCCGGGTTAACAATCCGCCTACGAAAGGGACACCCAAATAAATGCCTACACTCTGCGCTATCCGGCCGATACCGACGTCGACTACCAGGCCCTCCATTCCGAACCAGGTAGGCAGAACAGTAATAAATACGTAGGCAAATACAGAGTAGAAAAGAATCTGGAAAATGGAATTTAAGGCGACCAGTCCGGCTGCGTACTGACTATCACCCTTGGCCAGATCGTTCCAAACCAACACCATTGCGATGCAGCGGGCCAAGCCGATCATAATGACGCCGACCATAAATTCCGGATATGCCCTGAGGAAGACTATGGCCAGAAGAAACATCAGCACAGGGCCGATGAGCCAGTTCTGCACCAGGGAAAGGCAAAGAATACGCCAGTCCCGGAAGACCTCGCCCAACTCCTCGTAGCGCACTTTGGCCAACGGGGGGTACATCATCAGGATGAGGCCAACGGCAATGGGTATGGATGTTGTGCCGACGTTGAACGACTCGGTGAGACTTCCTACGCCGGGCCACAAGTATCCTATTCCGACGCCAATCGCCATCGCCAGGAATATCCAACCGGTAAGAAACCTATCTAATAGGGAAAGGTTGCGTAACCCTATCCGTGATGATTCAGCAAATGCTTGAGTGCCCACATTATCCCCCGCGCGAAGGTCTCCTATTACAAATATGGGGGCGGTGTTATGACACCGCCCCCATTGCTAACCTCTGACCGATATGCCGCAATATACTTAGATTGCGAAGGATTCGATTATGCTCTCTATTTTTCGTTCGAAAGACTTGTTGTTGATCTCATCAACGCGGTCCTGCAGGGACGGGCGCTCCGTGTTTCTGTAAATGACCCCAAGAGGTATACCGCCCTGTTTCACGACCTCGTATGCCTGCTCCAAATCGGAGGAATCGTGCTGTTCGGGAATGTTCCACGCCAAGGGTGCAATGCCTTCCTTGGGGTTACCCTTCAGTTCCTGGAAGGTATTGTTGTAAGTGGTGCAAGGGGACTGGACGTGCACTACAGAAAAGCCCTTATGGTTCATCGCGTCTGCAATAGTCGTGCCCAAATCCTTAACCCGGGTGGAAACATGGGATGCCAGGTACGAAACCCCCAGGGCCAGGTAAAGCATGAGCGGATTTAAGGCTTGCTCAGACTTTCCGAAAGGAGTGGAGCTGGTAATAGTGTCCACCTTTGTGGTCGGGGAACTCTGACCCTTGGTTAGCCCGTATACCCCGTTATCCATAATGACGGCTGTTATGTCCAGGTTTCGCGCGGCCTGTGGAGCGATATGCTCCTGGCCAATGCTCAGGAAGTCTCCGTCGCCGGCAACGACCAAAACGTTAAGGCTAGGGCTACCCATCTTAACGCCCATCGCAATGGGAAGGCTCCTGCCGTGGATGCCATGAATACCGTACGGCTGCTCGCCCTCCAACAGATGTACCATGTTGCCGGAGCATCCAATACCCGCCACGACGACATTGTTCACCATGGGTTGCTCGGTCTCGGTCTGTCGTTGCTTCAGGGCCGCCTCAATGGCACGCCTTACGCCGAAGTCACCGCACCCTGGGCACCATTTGAAATCGTACTCAGGATTTTTCGCGCTCATACAGTCACACCCTCTTTCTTTTCCTGCGCCACCCGCTCGGTAATTCGCTTGGCAAGGTCTGCAACTTTGAACGGCAGACCCGTGTATTGCGTGATGGACACCGCCTTGACGCCTTGCGACCTTAAAATTCCCGACATCTGGCCCATGTAATTTAACTCAGGGACGATTACCAGAGATTTTTTCTTCAATTCCTCTAGCATTTTTACCGGTAGCGGATTAAGGAACATGGTGTAGTACCAGCCCAGGTCCGCGCCATCAGCTTGAAGTTGGGCATACGCAGCCGAAGCCGGCCCCTTGGAGCCGCCCCATGGCATAATCACTATTGATGCGTCTGTGTTTTCGCTCTCGTAAGACTCATTTTCCAGAAGCTTCAGCTTGCTGAACCGTCGTTCGGTCATCTGGATGTGGCGCTCGGCAAGATGCGTGGTATCGCCCATAACGTCGTGTTCGCTTCCGTTGGCTATGTAGCTGCCGGGGGTCCCAGGGATGGGCATAGGAGACAACTCCCAACCGTCATACCTGTTATAGCCGTTGCTACCGGTATAGACCTTTCGATTTTCGACTTTGAGCTTACTAATTTCAGGCTTGGGTATGTTCTGCCTGCGCTCGGAAAGCATATGTTCGCTGAGTAGTATCACAGGACCCTGGTAACGCTCAGCCCAGTTGAATGCCATTACCGAGGCGTAAAAGCACTCCTCAACAGTGCCTGGCGCGATTATTGGCATCGATATATCGCCGTGGCCAGGAGTCAAAGCCATCAGCAGGTCTGACTGCTCAGTCTTGGTAGGCAGGCCCGTAGACGGACCGCCGCGCTGCACATCCACTATCACCAGCGGAACCTCGGCCATCCATGCCAAGCCAAGACCCTCGCCCATGAGAGAGAGGCCCGGTCCGGCAGTAGCGCTCATCGCCTTTCGTCCGGCGTAGCCCCCGCCAAAAACGGCGTTGATGGCCTCAATTTCCGAGCTGGCCTGATATACGAACTTGCCCTCGCCCGTCAGGTTGCGTTCCATCCACAACAAGATGGCCGTTGCAGGAGAGATGGGATATCCGACGTAGAAATTAACGCCTGCCGCGATCGCGCCTACCGCCACAGCTTCGTTACCGTTAATAAGAATCTGGTCGCCTTCCGGCTTCTCGGGCGGCGCAAGCTCTCCGAGGCTGAAGCCGCTCTTTTCGGCCTCCTGCCTACCGAGGGTAAGAGCCTTTATATTTGCGATGATTATCTCTTCGTCGCCTTCACGACCTCGCGTGAACCGCTCCCTGACAAAGTCATCCAGAATCTGCTGAGACATTCCGACAAGGTACGCCAGAGCACCCAGTACAATCATGTTCTCTGCCCTGGCATTCCCAGTCTGCTTGGCCAGCTTAGCGAATTCCATGCCAAAGCTATTGCCACCAGACTCAGGCTGGAACGCCCCGGAGTTGAAGATGACTACGCCACCGTCGCTCACCTCGTCCTTGTGAGCCATATAAGCCTCCTCGTTGAACGCCACCAAGACGTCCAGCGAGTCGCCGGAGCTGAGTACGGGAGATGTAGAAACTCTAGCCTGAGCCCATGTAGGGCCTCCCATTATTTGGGAAGGAAACGTAACGAAAGTCTGCACGTTATAGCCTACGCTACTTGCAGCCTGAGCCAGTCCCTCGGATGAGGTGACCATACCCTGACCACCCTCGCCAGCGAACCGGACTACGAAGTCGTTTTTCTGCAACTCAATGCCTCCAGCCGATTTGGTGTGCGGCGCAGCACATCCACGGATTTTCTAATTATAAGTTGAATAAGTGGTAATCTTCGGCAACCCAGCGCAACCTGGCTTCTCGATTACCCGTGAAAGATATAGCTGACTTGCGTGCAAATTTGGTGTTTTAGGACTGTCCGTTTACAGGGGTATTCTGCAGTTTATGGGCTGTTTTTATTAGCTTATGATGCGCCTAATACTATATCAGGCCAATATTTAGGGTGTCAATTTTGTGAAGGTTCGCACATTCGCCAATTTTAGAACTGACACCTGGAATCCTAAATAACCTGAAATCCTAGCCATGTAAACGCCTTTTTAATGGGCAGGCAGGAGACCCCCCCTCCGCGATCACTCCTCAATGACGAACTGAAAGGCTACCGGCGCGACAACCAGGAATATAGCGTCGAAAACGGCCAGAAACGGCAGCCAGCGCGTGAAGCTAGCATCGCCCTGTAACACTGAGGCCGAAGCCTCCACCGCCGCGATAATGGCCGGCACTACCACGGGGAAGAACAGCACAGGCAGCATCACCTCCCGGGAGCGCGTATTTACGGCCATGGCGGAGAATACTGTCCCCACCGTCGCCAACGCCAGCGTCGCCAACAGGGCAATGGGTATCAGGCCCGGCATTAGCAGTGAGAAGTTGTACATGACGGCGAACACGGGGAAAATCAAGGCTTCCACGACCACCATGAACAGGAAATTGCCAAGCATCTTGCCAAAGAAAATAACGTCCCGGCCAACCGGGGCCGTCATTAGACCATGAATGTTTCCGCCATCCTTTTCCAGGGCGAAGGATCGGTTCAGGCCAAGCACTCCTCCGAAGGTAATAGCTATCCACAGTACCCCGGGGGCCACGATGGTCACAGTCTGCGGCGTTGGGCTCACGGCGAAGTTGAACACGACGATAACAAGGAGTGCGAAAACCAACACCGAGACGATAATGTCCTTCGAACGCGTCTCCAGCAAAACGTCCTTCCACAGGATGGAAAACACTGGGTACACGAAGTCCCTCATTGAGTGTCTCCAGCGGACACGCCCGCGTATTCGAAATACCTTTTTTTCAGGTCTTCAGCAGATACAGAATCTGCCGCCCCCTCGTAGGAGATGACTCCCCGCGATATGATGGCCATGCGATCGCTGAGCGCGATGCCACGGTCCAGGTTGTGGGTAGTCATGAGAACAGTCCTGTAGGGGTCGGTCTTGTCCAGGATCACATCTTCCAGCAAGGCCAGAGCATCTTGGTCCAGGCCGCTCTCAGGCTCGTCCATTATCAAGATTAGCGGGTCGTGCAGCAGGGCGCGGGCTATGCTGAAGCGTTTCTTCATGCCATGGGATAGGGTACCCACCCGCTGGTGCAGCCGAGCAGTCATGCCCATTCGGTCCGCTACAGACTCTATGTGCCGCTCGACAGATTCCAGACGGAACATGCGGGCGTAAAACTTGAGGTTTTCATAGCCTGTTAGCTCGTCATAGAGCAGGGCGTCGTGGGTGACGAGACCGATGATTCGCCTGGCCCGGTTTCCTCTTCGCCGGATGTCGGCACCGGCCACCTGTATGGTCCCATCGTCGGGCCGTATAAGGGCTGCCAGGGTCTTGATGAGCGTGGTCTTGCCGGAGCCGTTGGGCCCAAGAATAGTCATCACCTTGCCCCAGGGCACCTCCAGGTCGAGGCCTCGCAGCACCTGAGTGCGACCGTACGCCTTACGCAGGCCATTAACCTTGATGGCCAGGCCCTGGAGATCACCTTCGGCCATGGCCTGAGTTGCTGCCTCGGCACTCGCCTTTAAGTTTCCTTTTCGCGTTTCCCTAGCCCCCGATGGAAGATAAAGGTAGTATAAAGGAATAGGTGTCATATGGCTGGCGAAGGCCAGAAGCAGAGGGAAAAGGAGAGCGGCATGGCGACTATTCAGGAATTGAAGGAACAGTACGAAGGCCTCAACGAACTGGACCATACTTTCAATATGGAGTCTGAGGACAAGATCAATTCCGACTGCCTCATTACCTTCGATTATGAATACGCCGGTCAGGAGGCAGAGGTAGCCATTGATACCGATGAGTTCACCGCAGTGTGTCCGTGGACTGGACTGCCGGACTTCGGTACGCTCATCATCAAGTACGTTCCAAGCGATACCTGCATCGAGCTAAAGTCTCTGAAGTACTACCTGCTTTCGTACACCAGCGTGGGAATTGTGCAGGAGCACGCGGCCAACCGGGTGCTCAACGACCTGGTTGCCCTATGCAAACCCGTTCGTATGGATATCACGTTGGACTACAAGGTTCGCGGCGGCCTGCATACCGTTGTCAGGGCAAAGTACGAGAGTGTGTGAACGCACCCTCACCTCGATCCTCTCCCATCAAAGGGAGAGGAGGCTGTCCCTTCCCCTGGATTGGGGAAGGGACAGGATGAGGGTGATACGTCTCATCTATTACGGCTCCTGAACCAGCAATTCCACCCATCAAGGACAACCCATGACTAGCTTCGGCGTTACGCTACTTTCCGGCGGCCTGGACTCCACCACCGTCACCCAGTATGCCAAGGATAAGATCGACCATATGACGGCTCTGACCTTTCATTACGGTCAGACGCACAGCAAAGAGGTGGACTGCGCCCAGCAGATCGCGGAGATGATGGGCATTAAGCACAAACTGCTGGACATCTCGTTTCTTAGCGAGGTGGCCTGGTACTCGGCTCTGACCAATCCAGACCAGTTCCCCATGCCCACGGACAGGTCCGAGAATGAGATTGGCTTCGGCATCCCTATTACCTACGTACCACTGCGCAACACCATCTTCCTTTCGCTATCCGCTGCTTTTCTGGAAAGCGAGGTTTTGCACGCCATTGAGGTGGGCGGCTTGAGCCCGTCCGACGTGGAGGCGTACCTTTACCTGGCGCCCAACGCCATCGACTACAGCGGCTACCCAGACTGCCGGCCGGAATACTACGAGAAGATCACGCAGGCGCTGGAGTACGGCAGCAAGCTGTGGACTCAGTACGACATTCCAATCAAGGTCGAAACGCCCATCATAGAGATGTCCAAAGCGGAGATTGCCGAGATGGGTTTGCGAATAAAGGCGCCTCTGGAGTACACGTGGAGCTGCTACCAGGGCGGGGACGTGCCATGTGGTGGATGCGACAGTTGCGTTCTCCGAGCCAAAGGCTTCGAGGAGGCCGGTGTGTCCGACCCTCTGTTGGTGCGTCTAGGCCGGACCTAGGTTTAACCTGAAGAGAGGCAAGCAAAAAAACCTCTCAACTCCTCGCGGGCTTAAGGTCGCCCCAGGTGCGCCGCGAGGAGTTATCGAGAGACATCTTAGCGGCATATGTTTTGGAGAGACCTTCGAGTAAACCCTGCGGGAGGCCTTACTCGAGTGTTATGAAGTTAACACCCCTCATATGAGGAAGTCATGAGGAATTTTTTGGATTCTTTTGAATAGAGCAGACGAAGTGCCATTGATAGCGGAGCAGCTAAAACTTAGCCGTCAACCTTCCGGTGAGCCGGAGATTTTCCACTCGCTGCAGGGCGAGGGGCATAGCGTCGGCACGCCCACTGTGTTTCTGCGGCTGGCCCTCTGCAATCTGACGTGCTCCTGGTGCGATACCAAGTACACCTGGGACTGGGCCAATTTCGATCCCAAGAAGGAGATTCTGTCGCTCTCGTTAGAGGCTATCGAAGAACGCATCCTCTCGTACGACTGTCCGCACCTGGTTATCACCGGCGGCGAGCCCATGATGCAGCAGGACGCACTGGCCCCACTTGCTCTCTCCTTGAAAGACAAGGGCTTCTACATTGAAGTGGAGACGAACGGCACCCTCGCTCCCAACGCCGAAATGAACAGCGCCGTATCTCAATGGAACGTGTCTCCCAAGCTGGCCAACTCGGGGGTCGCCTCCGATAGGCGTGAGGTTCCAGACGCGCTTACCGCCTTTGCCGAAATCGAAACGGCCTACTTCAAGTTCGTGATGGCGCAGCCCCAGGACGTGAACGAGGTGCTGACACTGGTGGACCGGTACGCTATTCCGCCTCAGCAAGTCATCCTGATGCCTCAGGGCACCACGCGAAAGGCTATCGAAGAGGGTAGCCAGTGGATGACGGACCTTTGCACGAAGCACGGCTTCCGCTTCTCGACCCGCATGCACATCCTCCTCTGGGGCGACAAACGCGGTCGTTAATTCTGGATGGCATTGGCAGTGCGCCAGTGGGGGACAAGACTTAACTGGGATTCAAAGGGTGAGTGAAGACGAAGGTTCTGCATGGACAAGGACATTGGGTTATCTTAGCCAATCACAGGGCCCAGAAAGATGTCGTCGCCATCCACACGAACGGCGTAACGGGCTACCGACTCCGTGGCCGGTCCCTGCGTGACCTCACCGGTCTTTAGGCAGAAGCGGCTACCATGCCAAGGACACTCGATCTGATCGCCGTCGATGAAGCCGTCTGCTAGCGGACCGTTGGAGTGACCGCACATCTCGTTAATGGCGTAGATCTCACCTTCCAGCTTGGAAAGCACAATCAGTTCACGAGCAACCTCAACCGCCACGATCTGGCCTTCTTCGATATCGGATACCTGGGCTACTTTTTTAAAATCAGCTTCTTCAGTCATTGGTTCCCTCCCCCTTGGTTCTGACTACCCCAGAAGTATAAAGGGTAAGTCAGCGCCCTTCGACAGACTCAGGACGAACGTTCAATAATAATTTAGCAGCTAGGGGAAAACTACGTCGTCGGAACAGTAGCTTCTGACGTGGCAAGCCGACGCACCACGTCCTCGTCTACTTCGATGCCCAGACCGGGACTTGTGGGCACGACCACAGTGCTGTCAATCATTTCGAAGGGCGTCAATGAAAGGCCGTCGCGGATTCCACTGGGAGTCCCGTCGTACTCCATCACCCGCTCCTAGGCATAAGGCTGCGGGTCTCTGGCGGGAGGGACAGGGCGGCAGCGTGGCCCACGCCCCAGCCGGTAATGCGCTCGTCGGTCTCGATCTTCACTACATCGATTGAGCGATGGGATAGCCAGCCGTTAGACCAGCCAAACGACCGTTCCAATGGTGATTTCAGATTGAAGCCCTCTACCCCGGTGGTGTGCATTAAAGCACGCCTTTTATCACGTTTATGGAATGCCTTAGAAATTCAGGGAGTCTAGAGAGGCGGCCAGGGGATGTCAATGCGGTGAACTGGCCTGCAGTACGCCAATACGGTAAACTGTGGGCTGCCAGCGAACCATTTGAAATTGGGTGCCGGCATAAGATCAGATATAAAGACTGGAGGCCTGAGGCAATGACCAAGTTCGCGCGTTACGAGGTTGGCGGCAACATTTCATACGGAATAGTGGAAGGCGACAACGTTAAGGACATAAGCACTGCGCCTTACGAAACCTACACGGAAACAGGCTCAACTCACAGCCTTTCCGATGTAAAACTGCTTGCGCCCGTAATGCCAGGCAAGATCATCGCCATCGGCCGCAATTACGTTAGCCACCTGGACCACTCGGCGTCCCTGGTGGGCGGCGACATGGAGCTACCCAAGGTACCCGAGCCGTTCTTCAAGACCCCTTCATCGGTCATCGGGCCTAACGATCCCATCATTCTGCCAAAAGAGGTCGCCGAAGAGGGCGTTCTGGTAGAAGAGGAGGCCGAGCTGACGCTGGTAATCGGCAAACGTTGCCGCCGAGCAAACCAGGCCAACGCCTTCGATTACGTTCTGGGCGTGACCTGCGGCAACGATGTCAGCGCTCGCGACTGGCAAAAAGATGACCTTTCGTGGTGGCGCGCCAAGTCTAGCGACACCTTTAGCCCAATCGGGCCTTACATCGTGACTGGCCTGGACGCCGACAACCTGCTTTTAACGGGCCGAATCAACGGCGAGGTCATTCAGCAGTCCAGCACAACTGACCTGGCCCACAACTGCCGACGCATCATCGAGTTCGTTAGCGCCGTCGTCACCCTGGAACCCGGAGACGTCATCATGACGGGCACCCCCGGCTCACCTGGACAGATAAAGCCCGGCGACGTCGTAGAGGTGGAGTTAGAGGGCGTAGGCATTCTCAGCAACCCGGTGCAGGCCGAATAGCTGAAATCTGTATTAAGAATGAAATGGGGCTAAAAACTTGGGTCGGCCAGTGGGTAATGGTCGGCCCCCTTCATCTGGGCCAGATAGCCCGACTTATCGGGGACCGGGGGGCCACAGGTGCATACTAGGACCACGTCTTGGAACTTGCTGAAGATTCCATTCGAGGTGCGCCTGTCAAACGATGGGCCTCATCAAACAGCCTCCTACGACGAGGTCGGGACGATCATCGGGCGGTTAACTCATCCAAGTTGGTAGTAGAACGTCGTGGGAATTTCGGCTTCATTTCACTGTCACATGCCGTATAGTTTGGTGTCCTTTAACTCCCATGCGGTTCAAATGAAAACATGATCACCGCCAGCATTATATTCAGCGCCACCTTTCTCGCCATAGTTCAGGGCCGAATACCTTCCGCCGTTGTCGCACTGTTGGGCGCAATGTTAATGGTGTTTTTTGGGGTGGTTGGCAGCGAAGAAGCTCTTAAGCATATCGATCTAAACGTCATCCTTCTTCTAGTCGCCATGATGACCCTGGCCGAGATACTGGGCAGGTCTGGCGTCTTCGTATGGACTGCCATTAAAGGCGCGCAACTGGTGCGAGGTCATGGAATATTGATCTTGGGGCTGTTAGCGTTAATCACGGCTGTGGCATCCGCATTTCTCGATAACGTCACTACCGTTGTGCTCATGGTTCCAGTAACAATATCGCTATGCCGCGTTCTTGACTTGAATCCTATCCCATTTCTATTGGCCGAAGTCTTCGCTTCCAACATCGGTGGGACAGCTACAGTGATCGGCGACCCTCCAAATATCATCATCGCAAGCGTAGGCGACATTAGCTTCCTCACATTTATGGTCAATATTGGGCCTGTGACTCTAATATCAACTGCGGTGCTTTTTCTGATGCTGTACGTATGGTTTCGCCACGACGTCAAGGTTTCTGACGAAAAACGTCAATCCATTCTCGAACAATCGCCAAGCGATGCCATCAAAGACAAGCAGCTGCTTAAAAAGGGGCTGATCGTATTCGCGCTAACTATAGTGGGTTTCTTAATACATGACCTGTTGAACATAAGCCCTGCTTTCGTCGCTCTGGCCGGAGCTTCGATCTTGTTGTTAATCAGCGGCTTGCAACCCCGGGAGGTACTGCAAGGCGTCGAATAGAACGCTATCGCATTCTTCACAGGGCTGTTCATTCTCGTGGGTGGGCTTGTGGAATCTGGAGTGACGGGCGCCATACAAGAAAAAATGGTAGCCATTGCAGGGGGGAACGATTGGACATTGGCTCTGTTTTTGGTCTGGTTCGGCGGGGCCATATCCAGTATCGTAGATAATATACCGTATACCGCCACTATGGCTCAGGTCGTCAAAGAGATCACAGTGGATACGCCGAAGGATACTGTGAATCCTTTATGGTGGGCTTTGACCCTGGGCGCAGACCTGGGCGGCAACGCCACTATCGTTGGGGCATCCGCCATTGTGATAGTGGTTACGATGGCCAGAGCAGCGGGATATCCAATAGGAATTCTTCAGTTCTTTAAATACGGGGTCGTAGTGGGGGCCGTCACTTTAGTGATTTCATCACTATTTCTCTGGGTCCGGTTTTATCTACCAGTCTAGGGTAACTTCGCAAATTGGCGCTTGAAATATAGATGTCGCCCACAGGTCATCCATAAGATACCTTGGATGGACTTTCCCTTCGACTGTTAAAAAGCTCTTTCGGCCTCGATCCCTACTTCCCAGGTACAAACTTCATCGATAGGGAGTTCACACAATGACGACTGTTGGTTTCTGTAAAGCCTTCACCTAGGAATACGTGGCCTAGATGGCCGCCGCAGTTGACGCAATCAATCTCCGTTCGATGACCATCGGGGTCTGGTAAGTGGTTCACGGCTCCCGGTATCTCTTTGTCAAACGCAGGCCAACCACAACGTGCGTCAAACTTATCTGCAGAGCGATAAAGTTCCGCGTTACAGCGCCGGCAAACATAGACGCCTTCCTCATAAAAATCGTCGTACTCCCCAGTGAAGGGTGGCTCGGTTCCTTTGGATTCGATTACGTATTGTTCTTGTGCCGAAAGCGAATTGTAATTTGAGTCATCCATGTTCAATCTTAGCCTCACATTGAGATTCTTACCTGCTTCGAGGTCAATCCCCCGTGCATAGGAAGTAGCCGGTTAGTCAGCCTGGTGTCACTTCTTGATATAGCCGCAAGCACCCGGTCTATTGTCGATTATTGGCCTATTACTTGAAGCAAGTATATTGGCTCCGGGCGCGTCTGGTAAAGCCTGCCTACTGGGGGTTTCCGTCCTTATGACTGAATCCAAGAGGTAGGATCCGCTGAATTAATGGCTAGAGGGCATGCCAGAACAGAGGACCAAATCACATTACCGACGCCACGAAGTCGATGTTAATTTTTTCGGTCAGGCGGCCTGGATAACCGGGTACTGCCCTAATATTTCGACATGCTGCTCCGTCCCATGAAGTGTCCCCTGGACGTGAGTCTGACCAATCGATGTGATGGAGCGAGACTCCGCCTAGCCAGCCACAAGGAGTTGCTATCCTATTCTTCCGCTTGTAACGATTTCTCTCGGCAAGTATTATGCTCCCAAATCTCAGTTTGACCTAAACGTAAGCCTAGACCAGATGCACAGTGGCTTCCGCTTATTTTCCAAGACATCGCGATTCTACAAGGGCATTGTGCTCATGCCATGCATAGTCAGATCGCCGCGAGGCTAGAAGCAGTTTTAAGGAGGATGCAATGTCATCCCCAGTTGCCTACCGACCAGGATCCATCTTTTCAGTAGAGGAGGGCGAAAACACTAGCGTCCCTCGCGTCTTCATAGCGCCTCACAGATACATCCAGGGAGATGGAATATTAGACCATCTCGGGCGTTACCTCACGATCGTTCCAAGTAAAAACGCAGCAATCCTAATCTCAGAAAGAGGCACACTAAGAATCGGGGAGAGGCTGCTGGATAGCCTGAATGAAGCCCAGATCGACTCCGTGGTTGTTACCTTCGATGGCGAATGTTCACACGAAGAAATCGACCGAATAGTGCACAACCTCCGGGGCCAGCCTAATTCCATAGACTGCGTGGTTGCCGTAGGCGGAGGTAAGTGTGTCGATGCCGGCAAATGCGTGGCCTATCGGCTGGGGATTCCTGCCGTTATCTGCCCAACTCTCGCCTCAAACGACGCGCCCTGCTCAGCGCTATCAGTGATTTATACCTCTGAAGGAGTCGCCCAAGGCGCAGAATTCTTTCCCACTAGCCCGGCCATCGTCGCCGTGGATACGCGGATTGTGGCGGAGGCTCCCGTGCGTTACCTCGTTGCCGGAATGGGAGACGCTATGGCCACGTGGTATGAGGCGAAAACCTGTTTCCAAAACCCCAATGCACGATCAACAGTCGGCGCTCGTCCCACTTTAGCCGCTGGGGCAATCGGCGAGTTGTGTGCAGCCACTCTTTTCGAATTTGGCGTAGCAGGAGCGGATGCAGTGTTGCGCTCTGAAGTTAACGAGGCGCTAGAGAGAGTTGTGGAGGCGAACACCCTCTTGAGCGGCCTAGGCTTTGAGAGCGGTGGGCTTGCGGCTGCCCACTCCGTCGCTCAGGCGTTTACGGTGGTGCCCGATATGCATAGGAAACATTTGCACGGTGAGATGGTCGCGATGGTGTTGTCATTCAGCGAAGTGGGACAGAAAACTTAGTGGAGAGAATCGGCTGAATTGGCGAGCTCTCTGATCTGTTGATTGTATAGTTT
>MUCK01000014.1 GCA_002816705.1 SAR202 cluster bacterium Casp-Chloro-G4 | reverse complement strand
GAACCCTGAATTTCTAAAGCAAAAACTGAAGAAGGGCGACTCGCCATGGCGGGTCGCCCTTCTTTTTTGTCCTAGATTATCTTCGGAGCCTATGGATTAGCGGTACTGTAGCCGTCCACTTTAATGCAGGAAACCCAATGGTTGGGACTGACCTCGCGAAGCTCCGGCACCTCTACCCTACACTCATCCGACATCAACGGGCAGCGGGTATGGAATACACATCCATCAGGCGGATTCATGGGACTGGGTACGTCGCCTGTCAGTATAATTCGCTCTCGCTGAGCCTCAATCACAGGGTCCGGGATAGGGACCGCGGATAGAAGAGCCTTGGTGTACGGGTGAAGCGGATTCTCGTAAAGTTCGATACGGTCCGCGACCTCCACGATGTGTCCCAGGTACATAACGGCCACCCGGTCGCTGATGTGCCTGACCACAGATAGGTCATGCGCAATGAACAGGTACGTCAGGTCGAACCGCTCCTGCAGGTCCTCCAGCAGGTTAATTACCTGCGCCTGAATGGAAACGTCCAGCGCGGATACGGGCTCATCACAAACTATGAAGCTGGGGTTAACCGCCAGGGCACGGGCTATGCCAATGCGCTGGCGCTGCCCTCCGCTAAACTCGTGGGGATAGCGGTCTGCCATGTAAGGGTTTAGCCCTACGATCTGCAGCAGTTCCGCAACTTTGTCTCGATACTCACCCTTGCCGGATGTGAGCTTGTGCACGACTAGTGGTTCGCCTACGATGTCGCCACAGGTCATGCGCGGGTTGAGAGAGCCATACGGGTCCTGGAATATGACCTGTATCTTCTTACGCATCTCGCGCATCTCACGACCGCCCAGATCATTAAGGTTTTGGCCTTCGAAAATGATCTCGCCGGCGGTGGCCTTGTATAGCTGAAGTATGCAGCGTCCGGTGGTGGTTTTGCCGCAACCGCTTTCTCCAACTAGGCCCAACGTCTCCCCTTTGCGAATAAAGAAGCTGACGCCGTCCACTGCCTTTACGTCCGCCATTTTACGTTGGAAAATAACACCTGACGTAACCGGGAAGTACATTTTGAGGTTCTTAACCTCCAGCAGGATATCGTTGTCATTTGCGACCCGAACCCCACTGTGACTTTGAGTCTCTACCATTTAAAAATCCTCTTCTTCCCGTTTATTTAGGTGGATACTTTCGCCAGCTCCGGGAGCTCAGCGTATCTCCAGCAGGCCGCGGTGTGCTCATCGGAATAATTCGCCAGGCTGGGCTCCTCTTGCAGGCACTTATCGTTTGCATATGCACAGCGAGGAGCGAACGAGCAGCCCTGCGGCAGGTTCACCAGATTAGGGGGCAGGCCCTCAATGGCCTGTAATTTGGTCCTCTGGATTTCGTCCAAACGCGGGACAGACGCAAGGAGGCCCATTGTATAGGGATGCCTGGGGTTGTGGTAAATCTCCGCAGCGGTACCGGTTTCAATTATCTTGCCGGCGTACATGACTATGACCCTGTGTGCGTACCGCGCCACCACGCCCAGGTTGTGCGTGATGATAATAAGAGCCGTACCGAACTCTCTGGCAAGCTCCTGCATCAACTCCAGGATCTGCGCCTGGATAGTTACGTCTAGCGCCGTGGTTGGCTCGTCCGCAATAATAAGTCGCGGATTGCAACTCATGGCTATGGCAATCATGACTCTCTGTCGCATTCCGCCGCTGAACTGGTGAGGGTAATCTTTAAGCCTGTTGGCAGCATCGGGTATACCAACTCGTTGCAGGAGTTCCGCAGCGTGCTGCTCCGCCTGTTTCTTGTTCATACCCATGTGCAGCTCCGCCGTTTCCGTTAGCTGCCTGCCAATAGTAAGCACTGGATTCAGCGATGTCATAGGCTCCTGGAATACCATGGAAATCTTATTGCCACGAACCTTACGCATTTCGGAGTCGTCCAGCTTAAGCAGGTCTTCTCCTTCAAAGATGACCTCTCCGCGAACCGTCCGACCTGGTGGGTCAGCGACCAGACGCATTACGGAAAGAGCGCTCACGCTCTTGCCGCAGCCGCTTTCACCGACAACGCCTAAAACCTCGCCCTCCTCAAGTTCGAACGAAATGCCGTTTACGGCTTTCACTACGCCCTCTTGGGTGAAGAAATGCGTTGCCAAGTCTTTAACTTCGAGCAGTGGCATATGGTCTCCTTATGGATATCCCCGTTAGCAAATACCTGCCGACAGATGCCTTAAACTCTAAACCCAGCACCACCAAGAATTGACTTACCAAGATGTTAGCAGGGTCAGAGTAATGGCTGGGCAGGTGACCGAAATTTGATTGGCATATTGTAGCCAAGGCTTATCGGTAGCGCAACCAGCCCGGCATACTGCGATAGATGGCCCATGTATCTTGCCGTCGCCCACACTAGATGAGCGAAAAAAATAGTGGGGCATTCCCGCCGAGACGGGTCGCCCCACTATTACTTTTAGTTAATTTTACGGGAGAGGAAAATCTATGCGGCTGAGCCAACTTTGACAGGCCCTAGCTTACCTTCCTGCTGTGCCTTAAAGGCGTCAACAATGAGTTTTACTGCATAGTCCTGGCCAACGTCACTTGTATTTATGACGAAGTGGAATAGCGATGGATCGTCAGGATTGTCCATTTTGAAGAATTTTTTAAAGTAGTATCCACGGGCGTTATCCCGTTCCGTAATGACAGCGGCAGCGGCTTCCTGCGTGAGACGCTCTCTCGCCATGATGGTGGAAATTCGATCTTCCAACCTGGCCTCGATGCCAACCCGCAGCACATTCGGCATGTCCTTTAGGATTACGTAAGCACCACGACCGACGAAGACGACATTCCCACCTTCTGCCATCTCCGTTACAACCTTCTGGACGCCCTCAATGTACCTGTCATCCTCCAGTTCATGCCCCCTGGTTATGGTGGACTGGGGAATGTCTTCGTACTCTTCTGTGAGGAAGGCCGCTACGCCGGGGCCAAAATAAGGGTCCCCGCCAGCGCCTGTGACAGCCGACCTTTCCAGGATGCGTCGCAGCATTCGAGAAATGCGCTCTGCTCTGGTCGGTGGCCTCTCCTCGCGCTGATGAAGAGCCTCCACCGTCGCGCCCACATGTCGGGCTATGTCGGTAAGTATCAGCCTATCCACGTAGTCCGCACCTAACGCCTGGGCCACAGCTGGCCCCAAGGTTCTGGCGCCACCGCCGGAAAGTCCACCCAACGCAATGATTGTCATGACAAACCTCCATTCAAAGAAAGGGGTGCCGTTAAGGGGTGCCTTAGGACCTGTCTGTCCACCCGAGGCTCCAAATTTACGCGTAAGATTACCGCATTCCTGGAATTATTCCAAGCCTAATAAAAAAAGACTTAGCCGCCTATACCTCAGCGCCCTACAAGGCCGGATTGATGTGAGTGGCCGAGTTCATCGATTCCGCAAGCTCAGCCAGTGTATAGCGATACCGATTCATAAGTATGGAGAAGCTGGCCTTGTATATGTGAAGACCTATTCTGGTCTCCAATTCGCAAAGCTCCAGAAGCCGTACTCTGGGCATGACGTACGCCTCAATGTCGGTTATGGCCTCATTGGTGGTGACCAGGGTCGGCGGCTCCATCAGTATGGCCAGCGGAAAGGCTTCCTTCTCATGCAACGTCCGCACGACCACATCCGAGTCTCTGGACCCGGTGCTCACCTTGAGTTCGCCGCTTCGCAAAACGTAGAGATTTGTGCCTCTATCGTCGCGCATGGTAAGGCGCTCTCCCTTGCGGAAGGTCTCCTCATCACAGAGGGCAGCAATCCGGTCCAGATGTCGCTCAGACAGTCCTTGGAACACGTCTACTTCCTGAAGAAAGCGACTAATATGTTTGACGTTAACGCGATAAACCATCACATACCTCTTCTAAGCCAGGTCCATATTTATTTTCGCCGAATCCTATGACAATTCATTCAAACCAGTATATTAGTTCTGTTTGATTTTAATGGGTATCTCGAAGGGGTTGATTAGTGGAAAGCAATGTTAGGACCGGTGTCATTAGGCCGGGTGGCCATATATAGGAAATCAACAGACTTGGCTTGCCGTTAACCCCGCAGGAACATCAAGGCACGAAAAAAGAAATCCAGCGACAGTCTCGTTTGTTGCAAGCTGGGGCAACTCGGATCAGTCAACTGGATTTCATAATGGCAAATAGTTACGCTTTTGTCAATATTTTTAACGCTTTTTTAAACGTTTCCGAAACATTGACCATCGCATGAATGCGAAATCACGACATCAAATGCATGTAGCCTATTTCACCCTACACAGGTGTAATGGCTTAGCTTATTTCAGTTCGGCGATATGCTCATTCCAGTGAGTCGCGATACGCTCCAACCTCTGTGCGGTGGACATACCCGATCCACTACTGTTGATGAGAACTACCGCGTTGGGGTCGGATATGGAACGAGCCGAGCTAATCAGGCTCTCCTGAATAGAACCGACCTGCTCTAGTAACTGAGCAACGCTCTTGCCGGCCTGACGACCAACCGAGCGAGCGTTCATCTCGTCTACGGAGGCATAGACCTGAACGGGGGCTCCGCCGCCCGACACTGATGCAATACCATCCACAGTTGCCTGGTGCCAGTAAATGAGGTGGCACAGGAATTCACGACCAGTCCACAGGCCCACACGAGTTTCAGAATTGGAGTTTGCCTGGAAGAACGCAACTCCAGCCTGTACAGCCTGCTCGACTGATGAAATCAACGTATCGATATTCTGTTCGGTCACCATCTAGGTCCCCCTGTCGAATTGAAATTTATTGCTTTTGCCTAAATTTAATTTCTGATTGCTTCAGTATTCAATCAAAGATATTACTTCATATCCGCCCAAACGGTCCCTGCCGTGCAAGTCCCCAAGCTCAATGAGCACCGATAATCCGGCGATTTCGCCGCCCGTCTGTTCAACAAGCTTGGCAGCTGCAGCCATGGTGCCGCCTGTCGCCAACAGGTCATCCACTATCACCACTCTATGTCCCTGCGAGATCGCATCTACGTGGACCTCAACCGTATCCGAACCATATTCCAGGTCGTACGTCACTGAGTGCGTTTGGTAAGGCAATTTGCCCCGCTTGCGGACGGGCACCAACGGCACACCCAATTTATAGGCCATGGGTGCCGCGAACAGGAAGCCCCTGGCCTCAATGCAGACAATAGTATCTGGATTAAGCGCCGCGCACCTTTCGCCCATCTGGTCTATGGCCTGTCGCAACGCAGGCGGATGGCTGAGAAGTGGCGTTATGTCTTTGAACAGGATTCCTGGTTGCGGGAAATCCGGCACGTCCCTAATATATTCCGTTAGATCCATATATCCCTTTTTTGAATCATATCCCGGCTAAGGACATACCTTCAGGCGTAGCCGCTTCAGAAATTCCGCTCCGAAATCATAGTTCTGTTTTGTGGCTTGGTCAAGTGTGGGTTTAGGTCTAGTCCTTCAGGCGCAACCGCCGAGGCTCATACCTGATGTTTTGATATCCTTTAATCATCTAATCAAGATTGCATGATGACGGCTATTTCATGAAGTATAAGGACTGAGGAAAGTGGCGGATAAACAAGATTTGGACGCCGGCTTTGAGGCGTACTACAACTCCACAATAGAGAAGCTCACCAGCCAGGACCTGGAAGACAGCCGATTGGAATCCTGGAAATTCGTGGAGGAGGTACGAGGCAACACAGGGGCGGACGGCTACTTCCCTGAATGGCTCCTCCCCTACTCTGCCTTCGTTAGCCAAATCACCGACCGGGACGAAGGCACACTCAAGATACGTGCTGCGATATTACGGGCGGCCCAACTTGGTTACACAGAAGGCTACTTCGCGGGGAAGGACGACTGACCCACTCGGTAGCCGGAGGAATGGCTTTGCGGGAGAGCTTGCTCCCCTACCCGCCCAATGTTAAGTTGGCTCCAAACCATAACTGAGGTATGACCGGATTACAGATGTTCGTACCTCCCGGAGAACCCCATGTCTATACTGGACATCTTTATCCCCGGACGCGTGAAGGCGAACCTGTCTAGCAATTTGGCCGACCTTAAGGGTGTGGCCATCTCACATTCCCAACGAGACGACCTGACAGATCAACGCAAGGCTCTTTGGGATGCCTGCTGCGACGGAGCCGCTGACCTGGTTACACAAATGTTTATTAGGAATAGCGACAAGCACCTGGACTGGGGCTTGAAGGGACACAGACGCAAACTGGACCAGCCTCGCCTCGCCGCCATTTATTGGTGGATGCTGCTATACCAGCTTGTCATCCTCCGAAATCGCGGCCTGGGCGGCCTGGAAGGCTACGACAAGGACGCAGAGTTCGAAGGCCTTTGCCACACTGCTTTCGACTTTAGGGAAGCTGTGGCCAAGTCTCCGAATGTCGCCGCACATGATGCGATTCCCTGGGAACAAAACTGGGAAAAGCAGGTTCCCCTGGAGGCCGCACTGGGGCTTTACAACCGCGTAATGCTGGTCCTGGGTTTACACGTAGACCTGGATGCCCGCATCTCAAGAGTTTCTCTGTTTACCTCTGCGTCTGAGAAGGCCTACCAGGCGAACGTAGTAGAGGCGATGGCCAGACGCAACGGCAGCGCTTGATCAGACGGTCGCCCGGCTGCAGTCAGGCGTCGTCCGCACTGAAGACGAAATACAAGGAGATCCTAAGAAGATGAAAATAGCCGTTATGGGTACCGGGGGCGTAGGCGGATACTTCGGCGGCCTGCTGGCCCGCGCCGGAGAGGACGTTACGTTCATCGCAAGAGGTCCTCACCTTCAGGCCATCAAAAACAGCGGCCTACGGGTGTTCAGCGACCTCTCAGGCGAGTTTGTCGCGGGCAGTCAGGCCACAGACAATCCTGACGAGATCGGGCATGTCGACCTTGTCCTATACACGGTCAAGATGTACCACAACGAGGAGGCGATCCCCTTCATAGCGCCGCTGGTGGGCGACGGCACGGTAGTTCTCACGGTGCAAAACGGCATCGACAACGGCGACAGGCTGGTGGAGGCCTACGGTGAGGAGCACGTCATGGTCGGCATGGTGGGCGTCCAGGCGCGAATCCGAGAGCCGGGAGCCGTGGAACAGCTCGGCCAGTTCGGCATGGCGGCGTTCGGAGAAATCCCGGGCGGCATTACCGACAGGGGCAGACGACTGTACGATGTGTTCAAGAACGGCGGCTGGAACGTGGAGCTTTCCGACAACGCCATGGGCGCAGTGTGGCGAAAGTACCTTTTCCTGACGAGCGCAGCGGGCGTAAACGCCGTTACGCAGATTCCCTACAGCGATATGCGGACAATACCGGAGACGCGAGAGCTTATCCGCCAGAGTTGCGCCGAGATTCTCGCCGTCGGAAAGGCCAGAGGCGCGCCGGTAGACGACTCCATGGTTGACTGGTCCATGACGCAGCTGGACAACTTTCCGCCGGACGGTATGGCCTCGCTGGCCAAGGACTTTCGCGGCGGCAATCGGGTTGAGCTGGAGGGCATCGTTGGCACGGTGCTGCGCATGGGCATAGAGGCCGGCGTGCCCACCCCAGTCAACAGCACCATCTACGCCCTATTAAAGCCAGCGGCTATGCGTATCGAGGCGGGGTTGTAGGAGGCAAACGGGTCAGTTCTGCAGCTTGGATGCTTGCGCCCCTTAGGCTATTTTATTCTCAAGCGCTTTTCGTACCTTAGAAGTCATCTTTGATCTGTTAATCCGAATAAAATTAGGCAAGTATAAGTTACGGCAATCTTTAGCTGACCGTATATGCCCGTTGTCTATTGAAGCATTTGCGAAGGCGCTCACTTCAGCAACATTAAACCTGTCAAAATGAGAAACCATAGGCAGCATGAAGGCCTCGGTACTTCGGAAGCTACCTGCATTTGCCATGCGTTTGATGAGACCAGGGATAACTTCGTGGGGGTACCCACCAATGATAGGAGAAATTATCAATTCTTCGTAGTCTCCATCGTCTGGAATCAATTTGCCTTGAAGGTGGGAAATGAATCCAAATGGAATTGTGCCATCTATCGAAAGCGGAATGAATAAAACATCCTCTTGTGCAAATGCCAGTCCGATTTCCTGGGACGCCCATCTGGACCGTTTGAATGCCTTACTTAGTAATGGAACAAAAATCTGCGCCTCTTTCAATTCACGGAGGATACGATTCTTCCAGTCTTGGGAAACTCTGATGTCTTCGTGTGCTAGGAATGCTTCTTTACCGATGTTATCAAGGACTGTCTTAACAGACCCCGCCACGGGCTTATCGGTTGTCGAATAACTTATGAATGCCTTCAATTACGAGACCCTTCTCTTTCTCACAAACAGCAATTTAACCCTGTTTTGACTGGTCCGCAGCATAAAGCTATCTAGATAGCATGGTGGCGAAGCATCTTGATATTAATATGACATCATAGCTAGTTATCCAATCAGCACTGCCGCGAGTGATCACCATGACATCACATCCGGTATTCATGCTCATTAGTTATCTAGATAACAATATAGCTTGTCCTCACATTAGCTAGTCATCAAGTTCTCTATTATCTAGAACAAGATGGTACCTGAATCTCAACACGTGGACCCGATTTATTCAACGTCACAGGCTTTGTATATTCCTCCAGGATTTCGTATGTGCCGAATCTGGCCCTGCCCACCTTCCCATGACTGAACCAAAACTAAGTTTTGATGGCATCTGTCATGTTCCGCATGCGGTTTATTTTGGATATCTTGACAACAAAACATCTAGACAACTCGATATCATGTTAGCCATATGACTAGTTATCAAGTCATCAATATATCACCAAAAAATAATCCGTAGCTGAGGATGTTATTCACTCGAGGGCATTTCCGTTTAGAAGGCAATACAGCCGTACATACAGATAACTAGTCGGCTAGTTATCTGGACAGCTTGCTAACTAGTTATCTAATAAATAGATCCAACTCATCGCAAAAACCCATCCAAAAAACAAGTGGCAGGCGATTTGCCTGCCACTTTTAACGTCCGAATAAGAGGGTGTAGGGGAGGGGGTTACAGTCCGTGTCGTTTGAGCGCCTTGTCGATCATAGGCCGAATGGCGTCCAGACAGAAGTCTTGAGCCGTCATGTCCTCGTGGGCCGAAACGACCTTGAGCTGGTGTGCCAGCTCCTCGGGCATGCGTATGATAACGGCCTTTCGGGGACCTGTTTCCGCTATTCTACGGGGCTTAGCGCCTGGGCCACTTCCCCTGGTATCTACCTTCTGAGCCTTACTTCGCGGTCTAATTTCCATTTCTGTGTCCATTCTCTCCAAAAGCAAGATTGTACAGTGCAGTCATTTCCAGGGCCGCCTTGCTGTCCAAAGGCCTATACTCGCTGGCGGTAATGCCAGCGGGAACAGACCTTTTTATCGACACCCGATCCCTCACTACAACATCTGTGATGGTCAGGGTTTCGCACACGGCCATGGCATCCTTGGCGTCGTCGGCATCGTTGTCCCGTGGGTTCGTAGATGCCCTGTTTATGACGACGTAAGCGGTGAGCTTCTTGTTGCCCTGCATGGCTTGGCTTATGCGGTCGTCCAGCAGGCCCAGCGTCCATACGTCGATGCCGGAGGGCTGCACCGGGATGATTACCATGTCGGCCACTCGAAGTGCGCCCTCGATCTCGCGGCTGTCGCCAGAGGCTATGTCTATGACCACATCGTCGTAGCGGCGCGACATATCTCTAATGGCTCTGGCCAGTCCATCGCCGAATTTCTGGACACAGCTAACTGACGTCAACCCCTTTGCCTCTCGGGCCTCCGCCCAGTAGCTAGAACTACCCTGACGGTCCGCATCCACTACCAGAACGTCCCGACCTGAAGCCGACCTCATGCCGGCCAGATTCGTCGAAAACGTGGTCTTTCCTGTTCCGCCCTTTTCACCCAATACAGCTACTATCACTTTCTCTCCCTACCCCTTTCAGGCAGTCTAACAAGCCATGAGGCCCAACTAGATAGCAAGTTAACTAGATGACTCACCATCTCGATGTTTAACTATCTTTATAAGATTATTCTAAATATGTGTCCAGGTAAAAAAAGGCGTTGTGAAGAGTATTTCCAACGATGAGATGGGACCCATTCGAGGCTACCTTGTCACCACTCAATGGGACATATAGAATACCGCCAAATCAATTAGAAGCGGGCAGAATCAAGAAATAGGAGTCACGATGAAATTAGCATTACAGTACGAAATGCAGCGCCCATCATTGGATGACCACCTGGTGCTTCAAGAGACGATGGAGCAATGCATCTTGGCCGACGAGGTTGGCTTCGATTACCTGTGGTTCGTGGAACACCACTTCCTCACGGGCTTCTCCGCATCGCCGTGCCCGGACCTGATTTACGCCGCGCTGAGCCAGCGCACGAAGCAGATTCGGCTTGGCTTAGGAGTCGTGATTCTGCCGTACCATCACCCGAATAGAGTGGCGGAGCGCGTCGCAATGCTGGACCACCTATCTGAGGGTCGGGTCGACTTCGGAACGGGCCGTTCTGCGCCGTATGAACTCACAGGCATGGGCATTGACCCGCGGGACAGCCGCGAAATGTGGGAGGAGTCCCTGACCATGGTGCCGAAGATCTGGGGCTCAGACAAGTTCTCCTACGAGGGCAAGTTCTGGCAGGTACCGGAGCGGCAGATCCTGCCCAAGCCTTACCAGAAGCCGCACCCGCCAATGTGGGTGGCGGCGCTGCAGCCGTCTACGTACGACATCGCCGCGGACAAGGGCATAGGGGTGTTGGCCTTCGGGTCCAGCGCGCCGTCGTCCCTGGAGCCGTACGTGAAGGCCTACAAGGAGCGCGTCAAGAACGCCAAGCCAGTCGGCGCCTTCGTCAACGACCAGTGGGCTAGCTCGACGCTGGGGATCTGCCTGGAGGACGACGCGGAGGCAAAGAGACTAAGCGCACAGTCGCTTAAGAACTTCTTCGGCCCCGATAGACCCTACGTACAGGGGCAGAAGGACATATACGCCCAACTGCTGGAACGGTGGGGCGGCGTGCCCGACCATCTGCAGGCCAACTTCTCGCGCTACGTTGAGTTGGAGGGCGAAACGGAGATAAAGGAGAATATCCTGGACTACTCCGGCGGCTCCGCCATCGCCAATAAGATCTGGGACGAACTGGACGCCGAAACGCTATGCGAAAGGGCAGTGGTCATCGGCGGCGACCCGGATAGCTGCATCGAGGCGCTGAAAAAGCATGAGGCTACGGGCATCGACCAGATGATGATTATGATGCAGACCGAGACCATCCCTCACGAGAAGGTCATGAAGTCCATTGAGCTATTCGGCAAGTATGTAATTCCCGAGTTCAAGAAGGGAGAGGCTGCCAAACAGGCGGCATCATCTGCAAGGTAGTTTCTCAGATAACAACCTAATCATGCCGGATGCCTTTGCAAAAGAAAGGCCAATTTTGAACGCCTTGTCGGTTCGTGGCGAACCCGTCGAAACACAGGCCTCATCACGGCCTTTGGCGCAGGACCGCACGAAGTAGTAACAAACGGATATCGCCGCATTTGAAACGCCATTCGTTTGGTTAGGTTCATCGGCAATGGACCAGCAAATCAACGCAAGGGCCTCCCATTTTGGGAGGCCCTTATTGCGTCTAGCACATGCGTCGATATGGAAAGTAGCGGCATTATGTTTTCTGAATTAGTTAAATAAAAAATATACTAAACATTTCGTAAGTAGCATTGAATTGGGATGCTAAAAAATATATGTTTCGAACAAGATTAAGACCGATCTATAGCGCTTAATTAAGGGCAATATGGGTTTAATTTAATGACTCAATAACCTGCAAATGGTCTCAAAAAAACAGGCCTTCCCAACGACAGTTCAGCACGTCAAGTCGGCCGGGTAGGGTTGCACGGGGTTCCGTTTGTTGACCAAACAGGATGCGTTTTGCCTGCTCACTTACCCGCACGTTGCTTTGACGCTTGCAGGGCTACAGAAATACGACTTATGGAAGCTTTCATCGCAATCCAAAGCCAATTCCCTTGCCTTTATAAGTGCATTTCAAAGTCTTCTTTTTTACTATTCGCTAGTCAATTATATGCCCATTCGTATGCAGATCAAACGTGAACATAAATCACTACGCACCAATTCCCAAACTAGTAATACGAACGATTACCTTTCGTGTAACGTAACGATATTATCGACGAATACGGGAGCCAACTTGGCGGGGCCTTTATCTACGCTTCTGCGTGGTTTACGCTTCGTTTGCTTGGCGCCTTCCTCTGCACCTACCCAGAAATAAATCTCGTCGTGAACGCGCTTTATAGTTAGCTCCTTACCAGCTAACTTTGCGGCCTTTCCGAGCCTTCTTCGCACGGCCTGAATCGTCTCGCCTTCGCTAGGCTTTAGTCGACCAGCCTTGCCCTCCCTAATTTGCTCTATAAAGAACATATACATAGCCACAACCTGCCCGCTTCTTCCACCGAATCTGGACTTTGATTGGGCCTCATCTTTGGTTATTAGTTCAAATTTTGGCAAGATATTAAACTCCACTTGTTCTAAGATTACGGCCATTTTAGACGCGCCACTGGTGGAGCTAAAGGCGTTTCTATTCCCTGTTTATTCGTGTTTCGATTACGCAGCGGCTTTCGGTGCCAACATACCTCAGCAATATCACCACTGCCTTTACAAGCCGCTGCACAGAATGGAGACATATCTAGCATGCCGCTATGAATAGCGCTTCTGAGAGCGCATAAGACGATGCAGTTTCACCCAACAGGCAAAGAAATAGGCACGCAATTATCAGGTTAATTGCGTGCCTATTGAAGGCCCTAAGCGGCAGTTCTAGTGATGTTAAGAAGCATAGTTCTTCATCAATACAACTGCCGACTAGCCCATGAGTCATTCAAGTAGCCAGGTCTAATGGTTAGATATTTAGAATCCTGGTTTCGTATATCAACTGGCCGAACTTAGGACAATATTTATTTGAAAACCGCACCTGCGAGACGCTCTAACTCATCGGACATTTCGCGCTCCGTATTTGCTGGGTTTGGCCTGACGATAACACGATTCGCACCGGCCTCATGGTAGGCCTTGATGAGGTCCAGATCGGCAAGCTGACCGTGCACAGTTATGGACAGTGCAGAGGCGTCTCGTTCGTACTCTGCGGCCAACGTATCCAGCATGGCCCGGCCCTCTCGAATCCCGTCCGGAGTAATGCGATTTGGCATCCAGCCGTCGCCCCAGCGAGCCACACGGCGAAGCACGTTCTTGGCCATGCCACCCAGCAGCACTGGCGGGTGTGGCTTCTGCGCAGGCTTGGGGTACATGCGAACCGGCGGGAAGTCATAATACTTGCCGTGGAACTCCGCCTCGTCCTTGGTCCACAACTCCTTCAGCGCCAGAACTGCCTCGCGAGCCTGGCCCCAACGGTGGTCGAAGTCGCCTCCCATAATGGTGGTCTCCTCGCGGTGCCAGCCCGTGCCAATGCCGAATAGGAAACGACCTCCGCTGTAGAGGTCCAGGCTGGAAATGGCTTTTGCCAGCACCAGTGGGTTGCGCTCGGTGATGAGCGTGATGCCTGTGGCCAGCTTAATCTTGGTAGTAACTGCCGACGCCCTGGACAGCGCAATGAAGGGGTCAGTGAAGTGCTGATAGGTCTCCGGGATCACGCCGTCTTCGGAGCCGGGGAATGGGCTATTCGAGTGCACTGGCAGGATAGGATGCTCTGCGTACCAGATGGAATCGAAGCCCAGTTCCTCTGCTTTTTTCGCGGTAAAGGCCGGGTCTACGGTGTGCGCGGGTAGTGGCGTAGAAACTCCAATATTCATTTTCCCTCCCTTTTTAATGTTAGATAGTGGACGCTTGCTGTTGATCAATGCCCTTGGAACGCTAGGAAATTTGCTTATAGAACTCCAGGGAAAGGTCGATGCCCGATCACGTTTAGCTCTTGGTCACATATTGATTGGGCGCAGATTACCACCAAACTGGCTGGCGCGCCACGGGCCATGTCGTAGCCGACACTCCGCTGATATACTGCCGAGCATGACTTCCACAGAATCGCAGCCGTCAAGACCGCTTGTAGGCGTTGGCGTACTGTTTGTAAGAAACGAGACGGTATTTTTAGCCAAGCGTCAGGGTTCTCACGGAGCAGCGTCCTGGGGCTTTGCCGGAGGTCATCTGGAGTTTGGGGAAACACTGGAGGAGTGCGCCAGGCGCGAGGCATTGGAGGAGATGGGCGTTACCGTTGGCCATCTAAGGTTCCTATGCATCAGCAACGTAATCGCCTACGACCGGCATTACGTCGACATTGAGTTCGCCGGCGACATAGGCACACAGCGGCCCATAATTGCGGAACCCGAGGCATTCGGCGAATCGGGTTGGTTTGCCTTGGACGCCCTCCCTCAGCCACTGTTCAGACCTGCGGAGATTGCGCTAGACAGTCTGCGTACCGGTCAAAAGTACTTTCCCAGCGGCTAGCCTCGACGGATCACGGGAGCGGCGTTTCTGGCCATGATCACGTTGATGCACGCCGGCAAACCGGAATCGTGCGCCCGCTGAAGGGCAGGCCCGAGTTCGGACGCCTCGGTGACCAGCTCTCCATAGCCTCCTAGGGCCTTTGCCACCTCGTCGTAGCGGGTTGCCAGCGTTAGCTCACACCCGGACAGCCTGTCCGGGCCGTAGTCACGAAGCTGAATCTGGTATTCGGCGTTCCAAGTCGAGTCGTTACCTACCAAAGCGATAAAAGGCAGTTTGTTTCGCACCGCCGTGTCGAACTCAGCGGGATGGAACCCGAAGGTGCCGTCGCCCAGCAGCGTGACGATCCTGGCATCTGGGAAGGCTGCTCTAGCGCCAATGGCCATTGGAATGGAGCTACCTATCGAGCCGGACGGTCCGTTAATTACCCTTCGCAAAGTCGTAAGACAGGCCTGGGCCCACTGGCCGAACTCGCCGCCATCGGACACATAAATAGACTCCTCACCACCGTTGAGATACTCCTGGGCGGCCCTTCCAATCTCCACCGCATGCAAAGGCTCACCTGGAGAAGACTCTATCTCCCGCCACTGAACAGGGCTGTAGGCGATAGCTGCCTCCACCTCGTCCCTCCACTCCGATGACGACGCCCGGACTACGCCGGAAAGCCTTTCCAGTGCTTCAACCGGGTCCCCGTGTTGCGCGGCCCTGGGCCTTCCCATAGCCTCCAACCTGGCACGGGAATGTGCTACGGCATCCTCATCGGCGTCTACGTGCATGAATAGAGCATCAGGGTTGATGTTCGGGCCAGAACCAAACTGCACCATGAAGTCCAACCGCTTGCCCATGAGGAGGACCAGGTCCGCCTGAACCAGCACCTCAGCGAACGCCCCCAGGCTAGGATCGTTAACTCCGCGAGGACTCTCCATGGCAACGGCAGGCACGCCGGTGGCGTCGGAGAAGGCCTTCAACGCCTCCGACGAGCTGCCGCGAGACAGGGCAGGGCCGCCAAGCACCAGTGGCTTCTGAGCGTTGGACAAAGCGTCTGCCAGTTGTCCAAGAGCGTTTTCCGACAAGGGCGACGGGACATGAGCGTCATCGCCATCTCCAGCCAGATTAGCCTGGGTGCCTGAAATCCCTGACTCAAGAACGTCGGCGGGCAGACTTAGGTGGACAGGGCCAGGTCGACCTGAGGAAGCAATTGCCATGGCCCTCTCTATTTCGCGACCCAGCTGCGCGCCGTCCGAGGCCATCCAGGAGGCTTTCGAGACGTGGGCGGCCATGTCGGCCTGAGGCATCTCCTGAAAAGCGCCCAGGCCAAGCTGGTTGATCGGGGTGTGCCCACTGAGCAGCACCAGGGGCGATTCCGCAACCCTGGCCACGTAAAGAGCCGAAAGCGCGTTCGCCAGGCCGGGCCCCGCCGTGATGAGAGCGACACCGGGCTGGCCTGTGAGCCTACCCCAAGCGTCCGCCATGTGCACAGCCGCGGCCTCGTGGCGGGTATGGATAAGCTGGAGACCTGTGCCAATGCTCGCGTCGAATATAGACATTATCTGGTTGCCGGAAAGAGCGAATATCTTAGTGACACCGGCATCAGTTAATGCCTTTACCAGCAGATCAGCACCGCGCATGTTGTCCTCCAGGGTATTTAGTTTCGAATGGTCGCCTTGAGTTGTATGAAGTTTTGAGGCCCGACCATTATATTAGGTCACATCCGATGAAGGCGCACAGGTCTCGGGCCAACTACGCAGCCACTCTGCTAAAATGCCGACCCAGACTATGGGTTTGTGCCGCACAATCAGACTTTCACTGACACGAGGTTACAGTTGGCGACCTCATCCCCGCGCTACGCTCAAGATAAATTGATAAAGTGCACTCTGTCGACGGCAACGGGGTTGGGAGTAAAGGTTATGGAGAGAGATTTCAAAAATGAGTCCTGAAGACAACGTGAAACTAGAAGAATTCCTTAAGCCTACGAGGATTGTGGTAGTGGCCACCGTGGACCGCACCGGCATGCCCCACCTGACGCCAAACTGGTACGTGTTTTCCGATGGCAAGCTGCATATTTCGACCACCAAAGAACGAATGAAATACATTAACCTTGCGCGTGACAACCGCATGTCGGCTTGCGTTTACTCGGGCACAACGGCCCCGGAATATGCCAGCATCACCGGCCATGTGGAGATCAGCGACGACGATTCCATCTGGCCCATAACCCGGACCATCGTCGAGCGTCACCTGCCTGCCGACCGCGTCGAGGGCCGTATGGCGATCCTTCGGACGGAGAACCGCGTTGTGATAAGCCTAACGCCGGATAACGTAATATTCAGGGTGATGTCAGAGACTACAAGGACGGCAGAAGACTAAAACGAAAAGTTAACTTAGGCAACCTTACCCCCACGTTCAAAGCCAGGGGTAATTAACGGCCTTCCCTACACCGGCCTGAAGAAGAAAGGGAGTAGGGGAGCGGTCAGTAGAAGGAGATGACATGCGACTTGAAGGAAAGACGGCCCTCATCACCGGCTCGGGGCGCAATATAGGTCGGGCAACGGCCTTGGCATTGGCAAAGGAGGGCGCAAACATCGTAGTCAACGCCCGCTCCAACATGGCAGAGGCCGAGGCGGTGGCCCAAGAGGTGCGCGACCTGGGAGTCGGAGCTATAGCGGCGCTGGCCGATGTGGCGGACAGGGCGCAAGTAGAGGACATGGTTTCCAAGGCGATGGCTGAGTTCGGCAAGGTGGACATCCTGATCAACAACGCTGCCATAAGACCTCATAGCGCCTTCAACGAGGCGACCATCGAGGACTGGGAGCGCGTTCGCGGCGTGGTGCTGGACGGGGCGATCTACTGCACTCGCGCGGTTATGCCGTCCATGGTGAAGAACCAGTTCGGAAGGGTGCTCTTCTTCTGCGGCGACGGCTCGTTCACAGGCGGTTCGGACAGGGCCTTCGTGTCTGCTGCCAAAACAGGGCTAATCGGCCTGTCGCGGAGCCTGGCGCTGGAGTTCGCAGCGGACAACGTACGCGTTAACATCGTCTCACCGGGGCGCATAGACACCAGCCGCGACCTGAGCTGGTACCCCAACGAAAACATGCGCAACACTGATGAGATTCCTTTGGGAAGGCTTGGCCTACCCGAAGAGATAGCAGCTGCCTGCCTGTTCCTAGTGACGGACGACTGCGGCTTCATTACAGGGCAAACGCTACACATAAACGGCGGCTCACACTTCGGGTAGTCGAGCACGTTTAGAAAACCGCATTAAATGAAAGAGCGGCGAGGGACATCCTGGATAAGATTCTTCGCCGGTCTTTTTGATATCTAGAGAGCGGAACTAGCCACCGTTTGAACTGGCAATCTGGTTGTCGGTCTTAGGCAATTTCACCATGGCCAATATGACTGCGCTGGCCAGTACCACGAGGCCGCCATAAACAAAAGCGTCCTGGGTAATGGTGGCGTCCGTAATCTTCCCAGCCAGAATCGGGGAGAACGCACCAAGGATGGAGGCGCCGTAAATTAGCGACACCACCGTGGACTGGGAGGCCCCCTGTGCAACGTCCATTGCCGAGGCGATAAAGATGCTGTGCAACGAGTACTGGAATGAACCCATGGCCAGTATAACCATGATTAGCTGAGGTCCGGGGTCGGCGAATCGCAAAGCCAGGTAAAGGACTCCCAGGGCCGCCACCGCCGGAACCAGCACGATCTTCCTGCCGAACCTATCTGACAGCCAACCCATCACGGGCTGCGCCGCGACGCCTGCGATCTGCGCGCCCGCCAAATAAATAGGCACTCGAATCTCAGAATATCCCAAGTCCTGCAACAGGTAAACAGGAAGAAACGTCTGAATAGCGCTCTGGCCCATACTTCGAAGACCCGTCAGAAGTACCAGCATTATCATGGCGCGCTTCTTTAAAAGACGCCCAAGCCCGGAATAGTAATCGGCAAAGGACTTGGTCCCGGCGTCTGCGGTAGGGATATTGCGCATGAGCACGTATATCAGTACGGCGAAGATCAGGGCGGGTATCAGGCTGAACCTCAACACATTCTGCCAAGAAATCACAAGCACGAAGGAGCCTGCCAAGAGCCCCCCGACCAGCACAGGGCCTACGAGATTACCGATGCTGCCGCCGGTGCCATGAAGGGAAATTGCAAAACCTCGCCTGTCTGGAAACTTGCGGGAGAGAGCAGCGATTGCCGGTGGGTGGTATATAGATGGGCCTATGCCGACCAGCAGCATGACACCGAAGAGGTACCAGAAGTTTGTTGCGCTACCCAGAAGGAAAAAGGATATCCCCAGTATGCTCAGGGAGATGGCCAGCATTAGGCCTGACTTGTTGGCGAACCTGTCACCAAGATAGCCCGCGCCCATGGTGGTGACTCCGCCGGTTACCCTCATAGAGAATGACAGGAGACCCAGCTGCGTTCCAGTAAGACCCAACGAAACCTTTATTACCGGGAGCAAAATGAAAGTTAATGCGGCATTGTAGATGTGCTTGACGGCGTGCCCGCCGACTACGGTTGCAGCTAGTTTGTTTCTTCCTCTCCTTACCTCTGGTGACACTCGGATAGAGGTTTCCATTTACGGCATTGTCTCCTTCGTCTCAATTGCATATTTCCGCATGCGTAACGGCACCGCTAAGCGAGCCTGATTATACATCCAAACATGAATTTATTCGCAGGATTTAGTCAGCACGCTTTACTCAGAAAATAACTGGGGTTACAGAGCCGAAATCGGAGCCGGGACTAGGTGAGCATCCAGTGGTGGAAGGTTAACGTAAAGGCTACAAGGAGTTAGCGTTGCCGGCAATAAGCGTGCCCGCAGCGGCGAACATGCCACCAGGGCCGTGGGCTATGCCAACGTTGGCATTCGGCACTTGGCGCTCACCAGCCTCGCCACGAAGTTGCCGCGTCAACTCGATGAGGGTGAACATGCCGTACATGCCGGAATGTGTGTACGAAAGTCCGCCGCCGTTGGTGTTCATGGGAAACTCACCCCCCGGGGCGGTGCGTCCATCGGCTACAAAGGCCCCACTCTCGCCCGGCTGGACAAAGCCCAGGTCCTCCAGAGCCAGCATGGGCGTAAAGGCAAAGGCGTCATACAGTTCTGCGACATCGATATCGCCCTGAGAAACCCCCGCCATTTCGAACGCAGCCTTGCCGGAGACCTTGGCGGCCCGAGACGTGGTCATGTCGGCCATCATACTGACCATGTTGTGCTCCGTACCCTCGCCAGTGCCCAGAACGTACACGGGAGGCCTCTGAAGGCCCCTGGCCATATCGGCCCTGGTCATGACGATAGCGCCTCCGGCATCCGTCACCAGGCAGCACATGAACAATGTGTATGGCCAGCAAACGGGACGCGATGCCAGCACGTCTTCGACAGTGATAGGCTCTTTCATCATGGCCATGGGGTGCATAGCCGCCCACTGCCGGGTGGAAACGGCCACCTGGGCCATCTGCTCCTGCGTGGTGCCGTACTGGTGCATATGTCGCGTGGCCGGTAGGGAGAACAAGGTCGGCGGGCCCATCGTCCCGAAAGGCGCCTCGAACTGGCCTTGAGGAGAATCGGGCGGGATGCCTCGATGCCCCGCGCCGATGCCCCCGATACGCGACCTGCCACTCTCGCCGTGGGTAATCAGCGCAACGTTTATAATCCCTGCGGCAAGGGCTAGCATCGCGTGCTCGACCTGGATGATAAATGAGCAGCCGCCAACGCTGGTGCCGTCGGTGTATCGAGGAACTATTCCAAGATACTCGCCCAACTGAACGCTGGTTACGCCTGCCGTAAACAGGCCGTCCACGTCCTTAATGCCAAGTCCTGCATCGGCCAAGGCGTTCTTGGCGGCTTCGGCGTGTAAAGTCAGCGCAGATGCGTCCGGGCGAACGCCAATCCGGTTGGACTCGGAGGCTCCCACGATGGCTACGCTTCCGCGCAAGTCTCGTCTAGGGTTCGCGGGCGGCATCAGGCCTGTTCCACTGGCCTGAACTTGGGCAGAGTTACCTCTAAGGTAACTTCGTCATAAACAATCTCAACCGGCATGTCGCAACGCAAAACTTCGGGGTCTGGTTCGATGCCAATCAGGTTGGTCATCATACGCGGCCCTTCGTCCAATTCCACAACCGCAATGACGTAAGGCGCTTCGAAGCCCGGACGGCTGCGGTGGCTTATGACAAACGAGTACACCCGGCCCTTGCCGGACGCCTGAAACCAGTGGACGTAATCCGACATGCAGTGAGGGCAGATGGGGCGAGGGTAGTAGTACGCCTGCCCGCAAGCCTCACACCGCTGGACCATTAGTCGGCGCTCTTTCAAGCCATCGAAAAAGGGCTGCGTCTCCGGCGTTGGCTGGGGTAGGGGACCGGCGTACTGTGTTACGGAACCGTCTGAAGTGGATGGCATAACTACGCCGGTTGTACCAACTCTATACGAACGTTGTCGGGACCCTTGACGTAGGAAATTTTGGCTCCCGTGGCGCTGTTGGTGATGGGCAACAATACTTCGACGCCCGACGCCTCAAGGCTAGCCATGGAGGCCTCGATATCGTCGGTTTCGAAGCCAAAGTGCTCAAGGCCGAAATGGTAATCGGCGGTGCCCTCCGGCAGAGTCTCGCCCGCAGGGGCGCTGGTGACATTTATGAGGCCTCCGCCTACGTCGATGCGGATCGTCTTGGAGCCGCCCAAGCCCTGGGCCTCCCCCTTTACGGTGGCGTCGAAATTATCCACATACCACTGGGCCGTCTTCTGAGGATCAGGCGCCTTCAGATGAATGTGATGCATTTTGAACATTATTCTTGAATATCCTCTTTAAAAGTATGTTCCGGTTCTATCTAGTATTTTCACGAGACCTGTATCCCATGGCTATCTCTGAAATTCAGACCTTGCGGGCCGCGTCTCCCACATGAACGATGCCAGGCTCTACTACCTTGGCGTTGATCCCTCGAAACTGCAACTCTTTGCCAATGTCCGAGTTCAAGAATTTCAGGGCATCTACACCGAAGCGGGCCACGAACTTCTTGCAGCCGGTGTGAGGCTGGTCGGTGGCCTCAATGACTGCAGTGCCCAATGAGATGCGAGTACCCGGGGGCATGTTCTCGACGCTCAGGTCCATATCGACGAAAAGCTGGTCTCCGGCGAGATGCCAGCGCTCTTTGCCCTGGGCGATAAGGTCGATGACACGAGTGTTCATGATGGTGAGCTGCATGTCGGGGTGCGAGCTGCCGTCGGCGGTACGGGAGCTGCCCCGTGTGCCCCAGTTGTCTCCGACGAGACCTTCAACCAGGCTCAACTGCCCCTCTTCCAGGGACTCGCGCTCCTCGGTGCTTGGTCTGCGAACGATCATCTGGACTGCGCCTGCATCCTTGGGTGACAGCTTTATATCGTCCAACCCAGCTTGCAGGTCTTCCAGCGTCATGTTTTTGGCAACGACCATGGGGGCACCTCTTATCGCAGAATTACGCCTAGGGAGCGGGGCTGTCCCAGCAAATATCAACCCAGCCTGGCGTTTCCGCAAATTATACCGAGGCCGCGCCCTCAAGTCGAGGTGATCAGGCCTGACCGTCTCCGCTTTCCGCAATGGCCACCCCGGTGTCCTCCGGCGGCCCGTCTGTGATTTCGATGGTTTCTATCCATTTCACGCTATAGTGGCATAGCTTACCCGAGGCTATCAGGCGGCAGGGGAAGCCGTGCTCAGGGGTTAGCGTCTCGCCATTTAGCTTCAAGGCCACCAGGATTTTGGTGGAATGTTGTCATTCAGCGAAGTGGGACAGAAAACTTAGTGGAGAGAATCGGCTGAATTGGCGAGCTCTCTGATCTGTTGATTGTATAGTTT
>MUCK01000013.1 GCA_002816705.1 SAR202 cluster bacterium Casp-Chloro-G4 | reverse complement strand
TGGCCTGCCTATGTTGTGAATCTACAGATTTTCTAGGCTAACTCTAAGTGGGTGGGTTAGCTCTCGTTCGCGAGTGCGGCGTTAACGGCATTCGCGGCCTGGGGTGTTATCCAGCTCTCCCAAACATCATTGTTATTCAGGAACCAGACAGCGGCTTCGGATGCCTCGCTGCCGGGGTTGGCGTCCATCCACTGGAAGATGCCTTTGTACAGGTCTATGGTGAATTCCCAGTTCTGAAGCATCGCGATAACATCGGGTGCGCGAGGCAGCAGACTCTGGTTGACTGCCACCAGCACCAGCGATTCAGAGAATGCGCGGCCCTTGTCTGTGTCCCAGCATTCCGTGCTAAATGGGGGCTCTTCCAGCCGGACCAGGTCCAGCTTCAAGGCGGGGTCGCCGGTGCCCCACATGTAGCCCAGCCACGGCTCTTCCTTATCGTAAGCAGTGTAAAGGTCGGCGAACATGGCCTCTTGAGAGCCTGGATTGATCACGTGAAGAGAGTCGATGAGGCCGTACGTCTCTATTTGCGCTGTGTTTACGCCCTCACATGACCAGCCAATGACACACGACACGTGACGTGCCTTGCCTCGACTATCGTCCGTAGAGAAAAGTTCCTGGTACTCTGCTTTCGCCAGGTCCTGGGGCGTCTTGAGGTCCGGGTACTCGTCCGCGAGGTACTGGGGTATGACGAACGTGCTTTGCCAGTCGCCAACCAGGCTTGTGCCTACTGAGACGACCTCACCCAGCTCTACTGCTTTTTCCTAGCCGATGGACTGGTTGGGTAGCCATATCTCCAGGGCAACATCGATGTCACCCTTCTGCAGTCCCTGGAAGTTGGGCAGTGTGCCTCCGAAGATGGTGTCTGTGGGGTATCCGTATCCATTCTCGATAATATACTGCGCGATGCGGTTCTGCACCTGCGCGCTGGTCCAGTTAAGGTCGGAGAAGACGATCGTATCCTTGGCAGGCTATCCTGCAGCTAAGGCCTCGTCGAGAATTTCCTGGATCTCCATAGCCGTAAGGGAGTTTGAAGCCGCATCCATGACTGCGGATGATACGGCAGCCTCCACGTCTTGGATCGTAACGGCGTTAGCCTGGGCCTCCATGACCGCACGGTCGATTGCCGTCTGAACGTCCGCGGCTGTGACGGCGCCGGACGTGGCGGAGTCCACTGCGGCCCGGATATCTGCGGCGGTAACGCCACCAGACGCGGCCGAATCTATCATCGCCTGAATCTCTGCGGCTGTTATCTGGGGTTGCGCGGCGGGCTGCGACTGGGCTACGGCATCCGCCACAATCTTGCTAAGCTGGGCCTCGTCAATGGCTGGCGCAGCTGATGAGCAGGCCACCGCTGCCAGGGCAAATATGGCTAGCAGCACACCTACTATTGTGAACCTCTTGGTCGAAATGCGACCTAACATATGTTCTCCTCCCAATTAATAATTTTCGTTGTCTAGTGAGTTAGCTTTTACGTATTTGCTCTCGCTCGACCCCCTCTACGACAGTTGCCCTCGCATAATCACGCCTCAATGCTTCCAACGGATTCAAAGGCACTGCAAGCATAAATGTGCTATTCCCCTGTCAGCGCGCGTTGGCGCTCGCGGGCTACCGACTGGGTGACGCGGTCAATTATGATTGCTATCGCGACGATAGCCAGGCCCGCGATTAAGCTATTGCCGGCCTCCCCCCTACCCATCGCACGCAGCACGGCCTCGCCCAGGCCACCCGCGCCCACCAGGGAGGCGACCACTACCATGGCCAGCGCCATCATGATCGTCTGGTTTATGCCCGCCATGATGGTTGGCAAGGCCATTGGCACCTGCACTTTTGTTAGCATTTGGATTGGCGTTGTCCCGAAGGAGCGGGCCGCTTCCACGGCCTCGGGTGAGACTTGTCTTATGCCCAGATTGGTGAGCCGAATCACTGGAGCAACCGCGTAGATAACCGTGGCCATCACGGCCGGCACGTTACCCAGGCGCTGCTTCGGAACCCTCAACAGACGGTTGGCCTTGGCCTCCTCATCCGCGAACGCCGTATTCAGCATCTCGGTGTCTATAGGTCCGGGATGCACCGAATTGCAGCGTATGTCGTTTTAGAGAAAAATGGCTCAATAGTTTGATGGCTCTCTTCACTTGGGCTGCCAAAGTGTACAGGTATTCAGTTTAATCCATACTCAGGAGAATTGATGAAGCTACCCCAAATCCGGCACCCGCTTACATTCGTTGTAAGTGGGGTTTTCTTGGCATTAGCTATGACCAGCGTTGTGGCATGTACAACGGTCAATGTAGACAAAGGACTGACCGATGCTGCAACGACAGTTTCTTCTCCATCTGATGCAGCGACATCGGCTCCAGCGCCCACTGATGCTACAACATCGACTACAAATCCAGCCGCCCAGGCGACAGAGACACCAACCTCAACGCCGGAGTCAACTGAAACACAGACTCCTGAACCAACTTCAACGCCGAAGCCAACTGAGACACAGACTCCTGAACCAACTTCAACTGAAACCCCGGCAGATGTAACATTAGCCGACGGGACCTGGACGATAAAGATGGTCACATCACGTGGGAATTCTTTCTACCCCACCATTGCTGTGAATTTCAAGCAGTACCCCGACGGAACCCCCAGTGGAGAGCTGGAAGGAACACCGTACACCTATAGCAGCGGGGGCACGACCCTGATTACACAAGTCACCGATGGTACAGTAGATAGCTTGGGTAATGTGGAATTAGATTTCACTGTTCATGAGGGTACCGCTTTTCGTGCTAGCTTCACCTTTACCGGTAAAGCAGGGCCCTCTACTCGGCCAATCCGTAATCAGATCAGTGGTGACCCGACGCCAGAAGCTAATTCAGGGTTCGAACGGTGTACTGATGGCTGTGGTTATGAAGCCACTTTTCCGGATGGGAGTACAGAGACAGGATTCTTTACAATGTCTAGCCAATAACCGAGGCGAAAATTGAGGCCAATGTACCCTTGCGGTGAGACTGTCACGCCATGAGGGGGCATATTATTGCAATCCGTTGACATGCCCACTACAAGCGGATAAAGGGGCGTTAGACATCGACCGGGAGCAGGTCAACGCCCGGATCACCACGGCCAAGTGGTACTGGTCAAGGCGAGAGATGATCAAGCAGCACTACATCCTGGAAGCTGATGAGCTGCCCCTGATCATCGAGGTGAGGAAAATGCCCTCGGTGAAATTTTCGGTCCGAAATACTGCTTCGGAGGTGGAAGCGTTTGGAGGTCAGTGAATATTCCAGTATTCTCTTGAGACAATATCACCTGCTAGCAACAATGCGTTCTTCCTCAGGGGTTATGGTTCTCGTCGAAGCTCCCCGTATCATGCCCGAATCTTGATATCTGAGAAGCGCTGCTAGTGGCTGCTCGATTAACAATTGACGTGTTGGGGCCAAGTCATCCTCGGTGGTGCCGGCAATCTGGAATATCGTGAATTAATTATGCGGAGACAATTCTCAAGATCTACCTGCGGCACCCGCTTTGCTGCTCCGTCCTAGGCCTCGATAACCGCTAGTTATGTTGCTGCGGCTTTGGCACTCATTTTTGATATTAATGCCGCTTGCAAAAGGACTAAGTTATAATACGCGGCAATGTTGCTGACGGTGCTCTCCGGAACTCAGATTGATCTGGGAAATACCGGCTAAATAAACATCGACACGTACGTTAACGGCCTGTTGCTCCCTAACCTCCGTAACGGCGCGTGGGTCTGCTTGGATGGGACTCCACTTATATAGGATAAGGATGTCAACCAATTTGCAGATCAATACGGGAAGGGGGCATTGGGAGTGCCCAAATATGAAGTTGTGTTAGGCGACCTACGGTTCGTGAGCCGTGATTGAAATGTCGATCTTCCGTATTCGGTTAGAAGAAACCATGGAGTTACTTTCCTGTGCCACCCAGCAAGTCCGCCCGCATTTCTCGTCAAGGGGTGGTCGATATCCAGAATCAAGGATGCTATAGATAGCCTTGGAACCCGGTTTCGACCCTGCGCTACTTTCGGCACTCGTTTTATCATGTTCGAGTAGCGCATGTCAAATTCAAGGTGGCTTACTGCCAGAGGGAAAGCAAGGTATAGTAAGAGCTATATTAGGGAATTATTGATTCCATGTGGAAAACAGGATAGTAACCCTCATATCAAATGAGCCTGGCACGTTGAAGGCCTTCAGCGCCTAACTGTTCAGAGAACTTAACGATGTCTTAGACTCCGTCCACTTGGCTCATGATGTCAATCTGCTGGTATTGACGGGCGTGGGGCAGGCATTTCCCTCATGTTTGGACATCTTCCGGCGGCAGACCTATGAGGGTATTCTTCCAATGGAGGACGCATTGCCGGAGGCGGAGACGCTTAAAGCCTTCTGGATGGGACAGGATATGCGAGCCTTCCTGCGGGCCCGGGTGGCAGCAATTCAGGAAGACTCCCCGCTATCGAAGTGACTGGATCGGTGCGTTTCTAGCGCATTTAACATTGGTGAAACGTTACCGTGTCCCCTTACTCAGCCAGCGCGTTGCCCTCGGTTAACGCAGGGTCCAGTTGCCGTTCCTCTTCGTTGGCCGTGATCTGAATATGCAGGTCCTCTAGCTGTGACTGCTCGACCACGTTTGGCGCTTCGAACAGCGGGTCGAAACCGCTCTGGGTCTTGGGGAAGGCGATGACGTCGCGGATGTTGTCTTTACCCATCAACACCATGAGCAGGCGGTCTATGCCGGGGGCGATGCCGCCGTGAGGTGGCGTTCCATACTCGAATGCAGTCAGCAATTGGTCGAAACGCTCGGCCACCTGCTCCTTGCTGTACCCCAGCACCTTGAAGACCCGCTCCTGAAGCTCCCGTTTGTGGATTCGAATGCTCCCGCTGGCCAACTCAGACCCGTTAGCCACCAGGTCGTACAACTTGCCCAATACCCTGCCGGGGTCGGTCTCTAAGAACTGCTCGTGGCCTTCTTTGGGCATGGAGAAGGCGTGATGCATGGCGTCCCAGGTGCCATCATCATCGTTGTACTCGAAAAGAGGGAAGTCGGTTACGAATGCAAGTGCCACCTGGTTGGGGTCCGCTAGTCCCAATCGCTGACCCATCTCATGACGCAGGAGGCTTAGAGCAAGGTTGGTGCTCTTGGCAGGCCCCGCCACGATAAGCATCATGTCGCCGGGTTGGGCCTCCACCCTGCGGGCCATCTCCTTCACCTGCTCGACGGTAAGAAAGCGCGATGCTCCGGACCTGATCTGCTCCTCTGTGAGATCGTCAAGGTCACCTTCACCGGTCAGGGAGATGGTCACCAGCCCTTGGGCTCCTCTCGCCTTAACGAAGTCGATTAACTCGTCGGTCTGCCTGCGGGAGTACGTGGCGCAGCCTGGAGCGTTGAAGCCCTTGACTATGCCTCCGCTTTCCACCACAGAGGTGAATACGCGAAACTCCGTCTGGGTGCCGACATCAGAAAGATCGGCCATATCCAGGTCGAAACGCATGTCCGGCTTGTCAGTGCCGTATAACGCCATGGACTCTTCATAGGTAAGCCGGGGAAATGGCTTGACCAGCCACTTTTCTGGAAACAGGGCCTCTATGAGCTTGGTGTACAGCTCTTCGATGAGGTTGAGGACGTCGTCCTCCTCCACGAAGCTCATTTCGAGGTCAAGCTGCGTATGCTCTGGCTGCCTGTCTGCGCGCGGGTCTTCGTCTCGGAAACACCTGGCAATCTGAAAATAGCGCTCCACGCCTGCCGCCATAAGAAGTTGCTTTAGCTGTTGCGGTGATTGAGGCAGGGCGTAAAACCGGCCTGGATAGAGCCTACTGGGCACCAGATAGTCGCGGGCGCCTTCGGGCGTGCTCTTGATCAGAATGGGTGTCTCGATCTCCAAAAAGCCACGCTCATCCAGAAAATCCCTTATGAACTTGACCACCTTGTGCCGCATGATAATCATGTCGCGCATGGCGGGCCGACGCAGGTCCATGTATCGATACTTTAGACGAATAAACTCGTCCACCTCGCTCTCCTCGTTGATGTAGAAGGGAGGGGTCTTGGACTCATTCAGTACGGTTATCTGGTTTATGGCGACTTCAATCTGTCCGGTAGGAAGGTTTGGGTTTTCGCTGCCTTCGGGTCGTTTGGTTACTTCGCCTATGACCTGAACAACCCATTCGCTCCTTAGCTGTTCGGCTATGCCGTGTGCCTCCGGAGCGTTTTCGGGGTTGAATACCACCTGCACAAGACCTTCGCGGTCTCGCAAATCTATGAAGATAAGGCTCCCGTGGTCCCTGCGGCGGTTAACCCACCCGGCCAGGGTTACAGTTTTACCTATGTGTTCGGCGCGCACGTCGCCACAGCTGATGGTCTTAAGCAAGGTCGTATCCCCTTCGGAAGTGTATTGAGGTGGTTAACGCCGATTCATAGGTTAAGCACCCGCCTGGCGGGCCAGGGATGGGCGCACTATCGCCTGGAATCGGTACCTTTTGTCTGGAGATTATACAGGTTTTCGAGGTAGGCAGGCCAAATAATGGCGTCCTGGTTTTGCGGGAGGGCACCATTATTTAATGATTGCGGTTGGGATGGGGACCACGGCTAGCCGCCTGAGCCGAATCCTCGCTTCTTCACGGTAAGATTCACGAAGGTTTCGGTGCGCCGGACGCCGGCAATTGCGCCTATCTTGGTTCGTAGGAAGATTCCGAGGTCCTCGGCCGTAGGAAGCGCCGTCCAGGCGAAGACGTCGTAAGCGCCCGTGGTGACGGCAACCCAGGCTACCTCATCCAGCTTGGATATGTCTTCTGCAACGCTGTCAACCTTGTCTGGGTCGACTGTTACCCCTACAAGGGCTTCAGGCCTATACCCAAGCTTGCCGGGGTCCAGCATTGCGATTACGTGGATATACTCTTCATCGATTAATCGCTTGAGTCTTCTTCTTACTGTCCCTTCGCTGACGCCGACTCTTCTGGCAATTCCAGAATTAGATGCTCTCCCGTCTTCTTGGAGGATCGAGATTATATTTGAGTCCAAATCATCCATATTTCAAAGCACCTAGAAAAGTCACGCTATTGGCCCGAATCATACCTATTCTGGAAGAATATGTCAATGACGGTCCTTTAGTACGGTGTAAATATTGGAGCCTAAATTCATCTGCCTTCAACCCGAATTCTACCATTTTGGAGGCTGTATGTTGTCAAGTAGTGACACGAACAACATTCGTGCAAAGCTAACGATGGCTTAACTATTTGGTGTGGTAAGGGTGTTGGCTAATGCTGCACAGTCTGGAGGGAGAATTCTCTATACCGCAGTGAGCAGGCGGCGGCGTTGCTAGAAGCGGCGAATGGATAGCCAGAATGCTGCGGCGATTCCCATGACCAGCATCAGCGGAAGGTGCCCCAAGACGCTGATTATTGCGAGGGTTAATGGGAAGGAAGCCAATAACATGCTGCCGGAGCTTACGAATTTTAAGGTTCGACCCTTCTTCCGATTTACCGAAAAGGAGACTGCTTCTCCTATGGCGTAGCCTATACCCGCCACTATGGCGACGTGCAGGTATGGGAACAGGAATGGCACGAAGAGGAGGATGGGGTTTAAAAACCAGAAAGCGAGACCCAATGCAAACGCTGATACAACACCTGCTGCGATTCCCCTGGCCAGATAAGCGGGAGTAACGTTGTACGTTGGTATCGGGGTTGTTCTCGCGCATGTAGGGCAGCGGGCGCCCACGGGCGTTTGCACCATGCAGTCCGTGCAGATGAACTCATCGCAACGGCTGCACCTGAGGTTGGTCTCGTTTCGAGGGTTCCTGGGGCAGTAATTAAGCTGAGACATGTTTTTGTGCCTGAGTATTGCCGCTTAAAATTTGTCTGGTACGTCGGGAAGACGTTGAGTCCATTGGTCTTTTCTGGCCACGTCTCTATCCCATAAAACGCGATACAGATAAACCAGATAGCGCCCTTGCCGTCGATCCGGCGGTTCCCAGTTGGCTGTCAGCCGCTTGGCAAACAGCAACACGGCTATGAGTATCGACATGACCATGATTTCGGTGGGGCGCTGAAAAAGGTAAGCCATAACCGGTAGCGCTATCAGCGATACAAATGTCCAGAATCCTGTGTCTTTGAAGATCAGCCTTCCCAGTCCGCCTAAGACAATACCAAGTATAAGCCAATCGGGCCATAACCAGAAGACCAGGAGTAGACCGATTGCAGTGGCCACTCCTCGCCCCCCGGTGAATTTCAGAAATGGCGACCAGTTGTGTCCTGCCACGGCCGCGAGCCCAACACCCACCTGAACAGCCAGGCTCTGGTCCAACAACCTGGCCGCCAACACCGGCAGAATCCCCTTGCCAACGCAGTCGAATGTCCCTATAAGGATTCCCGTGACGGAGCCCATTTGCGACAACGCATTAGAAGCGCCGACGTTTCCGGACCCATAATTTCGTATATCGATGCCGAACCTGTAACGGGCAACAAGAAAAGATGTGGGAATACCTCCCCACAGGTAGGCCGCCAAGATGAATCCTAGGCCGGTAATTGACATGCGCCCGCCAGATTTGAACGATTCGTGGACGTAGCATAGCTAACGAAGGTATCTATTAGAAAGGGTTTCCCGCGAAGACCCTAGATGGAAGATAGCGTTACAAGCCTTGGCAGCAGTCCGACGTGCCCGACGAGGCGGCTCTTTGGCCAGCCTGCCTACATTCGGTCCTTTGCTACCTCTAGCGCCTCTACTGTGGAAAGGGGAGGGCCTGCCATGCCAGGTTCGGGTTCGTCTGGGTTACCCGACGCGTGGTAATCGCTGCCGCCGCATGGGATCAGATCGAATTTTTCTGATAGCTCCTTCAAATAGCTTATCTGGTGCGGGGTGTAGTCCCCGTAATAAACTTCCATTCCAACCAGACCTGCCTCCTTGAGGCCTGCCAGCGTCTCTGTAAGAGATCCGACCTCGTCTCTGTCCGATTTCGATGCAGAGTAGGTCGGGTGGGCCATTACTGGCACAGCGCCGTGGTGCAGCAGGAGCTTTATCGCGTCTTCCGGGGTTAGTTTCATACGCTCCACGTACGCCGGACCCTCTCGCCCGATGTACTTGTCGAAGGCGTCTTTGGGGTACTCGACGTAGCCCGCCTCAACAAGAGCGCTGGCGATGTGGGGACGCCCTATAGAAGCCTCGCCTGCAATCTCCTTAACTCGCTCCCAAGTTATGTTTATGTCCATCTCGTTGAGCTTCTTTACCATGCCCTCTGCCCTGCCCTCGCGGCTGTCTCGGAAGGTTTGGAGCACCTTCTGGAGTTCTGAGTCATTGTGGTCGACAAAGTAGCCCAGAACGTGAATCTCGCCGCCTGGTACGTCGGTGCTCAGCTCGATACCAGGGATAATCTTCAGGTCTGGATGCGACTTGGCCACTTCGAAGGTCTCCGGCAGGCCATTGGTGGTGTCGTGATCGCTTATGGAGATTACCTTCAAACCTCGTTCGACGCACAGGTTAATCAACGCTGTGGGCGTCATGGTGCCGTCGGAGAATGTGGTGTGTAGGTGCAAATCGGCTTCAATTTCTGGCATTGGTGTTAATTTAACTCCCTGTCAATTCGCGATATAGCTGTTGCGCCACCGGTTGAATCATCGATCTCAATTAGTACGCTGTTAAATCTAATAGGCCCCTTGGTGACGATACGTAACCTCTGGGGCGTCTGCTGTAGGAATCTCGTCAGTACGTCCTCGGGTTCGGCCCCTATTATTGAGTGTAGCGGCCCTACCATGCCAAGGTCGCTAACGAAAGCCGTTCCTTTGGGCAATATCTTTGTGTCGGCTGTCGGTACGTGTGTGTGAGTTCCAACCATTGCACTTACGCGACCATCTAGATACCAGCCCATCGCCTCTTTTTCGGAGCTGGCCTTGGCGTGTAGGTCAACGATGATGGTCTTCGCCTGGCCAGACATCTCCTCCAATAGGGCGTCCATGGCCCTGAAGGGGCAGTCAAAGTTACCCACGAAGACTCTACCGATCAGGTTGACGATTAGCACGTCGCCGAACTGGATGTACCCTCTGCCTGGAGTGTCCGGAGGGTAGTTAAGTGGCCGAGCTATCTTCAAATCTGAGTCCAGGTGGGGGATTATCTCCTTCTGGTCCCAGATGTGGTTGCCGGATGTGATGCCGTCTACGCCGGAGGAGAACATTTCGGTGGCTGTGCGCAGGTTGAGTCCGAAGCCTCCCGCAGCGTTCTCTCCGTTGGCGATTACCAGGTCAAGACCCAGCTCGCTGCGTAGTTCGGGTAGCAAGGTGGCGATGGCCTTGCGCCCCAGACGTCCCACTACGTCGCCAATCATCAATATCCGCAAATGATTGACCTATTCTCGTCCAAAGGCCAGGAGGGCCTGGGATTCGCGAGCACACAAAGGCCGCCGAGATATGCTTTACAACTCTCGACGGCCTCACTCAATTTACTTCAATTAACGGGCGTACTCGATAGACCTGCTCTCTCGAATTACCGTTACTTTTATCTGCCCAGGATACACCAAGGTGTCCTCGATCTTTTTGACCACGTCACGGGCTATTTTCGAAGCTGTGGCGTCGTCTACTTCCGTCGGCTGCACCATGATGCGTACCTCTCGCCCAGCCTGTATGGCGAAGCACTTCTCCACGCCTTCGAAGGCGCGACCAACGTCTTCCAAGGCCTGAAGCCGCTTGATGTAATTCTCCACGGTGTCCTTGCGGGACCCTGGCCTTGCGGCGCTTATGGCATCAGCAGCAGCGACGATAAACGCCTCAGTGCTGCTCATGAAATCGTTGTGGTGCTCGGCGATGCATGCGCATATTGCCTTGCCTACGTTATGCCTGGTGGCTATGTCTGCACCTATCTCGGCGTGAGGGCCTTCCACCTCGTGGGTCAAGGCCTTGCCCAGGTCATGCAGTAAGCCGCCAGCCTTGGCTATCTTTACGTTCGCACCAATCTCAGAGGCGATCATACCCGACAGGTGGGCAACTTCTATGCTGTGTTGCAGCACGTTCTCGCCGTAACTGTACCGGTACTTTAACCGTCCAAGTAGCCGGATGATGTCCGCATTAAGTCCGCGTACGCCTACATCGAAAACGGCTGCCTCGCCGCTCTTCCAGATGCTGTCCGCGACCTCTTTCTCTGCCTTGGCCACCATCTCCTCGATGCGGGCCGGATGGATCCGTCCATCAGCCACTAATGTGGTGATTGCCAATCTTGCAACTTCCCTACGAATCGGGTCGAAGCAAGACAGCGTTACTGCTTCTGGCGTGTCGTCTATTATCAGGTCGACACCCGTATATTTCTCTATGGCTCTTATGTTCCGTCCCTCTCGGCCTATAAGACGACCTTTCATGTCGTCATTGGGAAGGGGTACTGATGTTAGGGTCACATCAGATACAACATCTGCAGCTAGTCGGTGAATTGCCAGGGCCAGGATACTTCTGGCCTTGTCGTTGGCCTCCTCCTTGGCCTGTTCCTCAACGTTACGGTATTGGACAGCAAGCTCGTGCTTTATGTCCTCTTCCGCGCGACGCATGAGAATCTCTTTCGCCTCATCGATGGGGAGATTGGCTATCTCCTCCAGTTGCTGAAGCTCACTCTGGCGAAGCTCTTCCAGCGATTGTTCTAACTTCTCGGCTTCCTTTTCTTTAACAGTGAGAATTTTCTCTCTACGTTCTAAGTTGTTTGCGCGCCGTTCGACGTTCTCTTCTCGATTGGACACGCGAGTTTCAGTTCTCTGGAGTTCTGAGCGTCGTTCCCTGAGTTCCGAATCGGCTTCGCTACGCACTCTTATGGCCTCTTCCTTTGCCTCAATTATGACTGCGCGCTTCTGCTCGTTGGCGTCCTCCAGGACCTTCTCTGCTTCCGACTTTGCTGCTGCGTAGCGCCTATTGTCGTTGATTCGTCTGACGAGAAAGGCGCCAATAGCCCCTATTACCAGGCCGATCAGGACGGCGAGTATCGCTGCGATGGCGATTTCCACGTTACTCACCCTCCTATATAAATATTCGTACGCTAGTTTACCTAGGACGTCCGATAATCTCATGTTATCGGCGGCGCCAAATAGTGTCAAGGTTAGCCACTACGATGAACCGCGTTATTCGGTCAGTCATCGGTGCGCTAACCTTTCGGAAATCCGCGTCGTTATGCCGGCTTTTTGGCCGTTTTGGCCTCTCGGCTTGACGAACTACGCCGCCGCCGATACATTTGCTTTCGCAATCTGTCGAGAAAAGGACTGGGCTTTTTTCGAACTAGCCCAAGATTCGACAACTATGAGAGGTAGGCGAATGGCGAATCGACTGAAGGAAAAATTGAAGGCGGGTGAACCGGCCTTTGGTGTATCAGTGATGTTCCCTTCACCGCAGATCGTGGAAATGGTCGGCAAACTCGGTTTCGACTGGGTGATGATCGACTGCGAGCACGGCAGCATATCTCCTGAGAGCATCGAGACCATGGCCATGGCCGCAGAATTGACCGGTATAACCCCTATCGTCAGGCCTTGGACCAACTCTGCCGAGGCCATTCTCCGAGTCATGGACAGGGGAGCAATGGGAGTGCAGGTCCCCCACGTCAACACGGCGGACGATGCCAGAAGGGCCGTCAGAGCGGTGAAGTACCATCCGCAAGGGGAACGGGGTCTCGCAGCAGGCAGCAGACCCGCCAACTACGGCTTTGGCATACCGATGTCGGAATACGTTGTGCAGGCAAACGCCGACACGCTGGTATGCGTGCAACTGGAGGAGGAGGAGGCGCTGCGGAATATCGACGAGATACTGAAGGTTGAGGGCGTGGACGTGTTTTTCGTCGGGCCTTCGGACCTCTCTCAGTCCATGGGTTACCCCGGCCGGTCGGGTGAGCCCGTGGTAAAGCAGGCCATGGACGAGGCCTTCTCCGCGATTGTGGCGGCGGGAATGGCACCTGGTTCGGCCGGCAATGCGCAGGCTACGAGGGGCTACCTGGAACAGGGCGTCCAGTACCTCTACACGCACCTGACTACGTTGCTCGGGAGCGCCAGCTCGGACTTTCTTGGCTCCGTCAAAGGGTAACCATTCTGTCGTCGGGGTATAATGTCGAAAATGCCAGTCTGCGGCTGGTGTAGATCAAATCCGTGCCACTTCACTTATCGGCAGGCCAGAGGCTGTTCTATGAGTCCGTTGAGCCGCCGGATATCTGGGGGACACATAAAAGGTAGGAATGCGATATGGCCGCTGCCCAGGATGGCGACACCGTTAAAGTACATTATGTTGGAACTCTGGATGATGGCTCCCAGTTCGACTCCTCACGGGAACGACAGGAGCCACTGGAGTTTACGATTGGCCTAGGCCAGATGATACCTGGCTTTGAGAAGGCTGTGCTCGGCATGGAGCGGGGAGATGCTCTGACCGTAACGATTCCGGCTGAGGAGGCCTACGGTCCAAAGGATGCCAGCGCGATGATGCTGGTAGAGCGGGCGAACCTTCCCAATGATGTGAATATCGAAGTAGGCCTTCGCCTTCAGGGTCAGCGCGCTAACGGCGCTACTGCGGTGTTTACCGTGGTTGAGGTGGCGTCGTCCACCGTTACGCTGGACGGCAACCATCCCTTGGCTGGCCGAGACCTCACGTTCGAGATAGAACTGGTGGAGATCATGTAATCGGGCTCAGTCCCCAGCGGGCTCACGCATGGATTGCCCCGCCGAGATGCCAGCGGCTCTCCTCTGGGCCATAGCGCGGCGCTTCCTGCGCCAACGGACTATTTTCCATATGTTGGGTTCGAAGTTGGACCAGAAAGGGGCTGGCCCCACGTCAGGGTCCGGTCCGGTGCTTTTGTGCAGCCATTCACTTCTGAACTTGCGGTAAATCCTGTAGCTTAGGAAGTATGTCCAGGGATAGGTCGAGTTCAGCAGATGGTCGCTGGTGACGTGACCGACGTAGCCCAGGACAGCGGCCAGAAATATGGGATGCTGCCAAAACAGCAGAGATGCCAAAAGTAGGACTACCAGTTCCCAAGCATGCAGCAGCACGATCATGTGCTTTCTGTAGCCCTGGTACATCCAGTCGATCCAGTCCAGCAGGTGATCGCCGTCAATCAGCACTCCCGTGACGATTGCAGCCGGTACGGCCGCCGGGTAACCCGTGGCCTGCCACACGGTTACGCCTATGGCTGTGGAAAGCGCTGTATGCCCGATGGGACCCAATTCAGAAGCACCTCTGGAAAGCTGACTGATTCTGCAGTGTACGGTTCATCGCCGAATACCCGTCTGACAAACTAATAAACTAACCGACTTGTTTCCGAACCGTCCAAGGCAAATACTTTGGTCCGTTGTCGGTCCCCTACACTAGCCTATTGCGCGCTGTGTCCAGGCAGGTTCAGATTATCCAGGATCTTGGATATAGAGTAACTCCGATTTAATGCGAAGAAATGAATCCCCTGTACTCCCTGTTCCCAGAGATCCTGCACCTGCTTTGTGGCGTAATCTATGCCCGCCTCACGCATGCCGTCATCGTCCTCGGCGTACTGCTCAAGTATCACGTCCAGCTTTGGAGGGATGACTTCTCCGCCAAGTTGCGTGAATCGCCGTATCTGTGACGCACTAAGCACAGGCAACACACCGGCGATAATCGGCACATCGATCCCGGCCCGTCGCGCCCTTTCAACAAAGGCGTAGAAGTCATCGTTATCGTAGAAAAGCTGAGTGATCAGGAACTCAGCCCCAGCCTCCACCCTCCACTTGGTGTGCTCGATGTCGGTTTGCAGGTCAGGTGAAGAGACGTGCCCTTCCGGATAGCAGGCCCCGGCAAGGCAAAAGTTAAAATTGGCCTTTATGTGTTTCATGAGGTCTGTGGCGTGAGCAAACCCGCCTTCCATCGGCACGAAGTCTGCTTCTCCGGCAGGGGGATCGCCTCGCAGCGCGATGAGATTTTCGATGCCGGCATCTTGCAGTCGTCCCAAGACTCCGTCGATTTCCTGTTGGCTCTGGCCAGCGCAGGTGATATGCGCCATTACGGTTAAGTCGGTCTCCCGCCGCGCACGAATGGCTATCTCCTCGGTGAACGCCCTAGTTGTCCCGCCCGCGCCATATGTTACGGAGATAAAGTCTGGATTATATGGCGCGAGCCGATTTATGGCCCTGAATACAGCCGGGATGCCGTCCGCCCCACGGGGAGGATAAAACTCGTATGAAATGGTTCGTTTGAACCCTAAGGTATCGATGATTGTCATAAAAATTAATTAATTCCTGGAAGATTTGTTTTTGGACTCTGCAAGGGATGTCAGCGGCTATAGAATCGGCAGGGGGCAATTCCAATCATTGCCGGGACGGCAGGTCTAAGGCGTAGTGATGATCATTCGTGCGTGGCCATGGCATTACTTCAGAGGCCTGGGATGCGTGGACGCTGCTGGCAAGGCCGTAAGGCCGCTGGGGCACCCTATGAGGTTAAATGAGTGGCGTTGGGCTTGTCAAACCCGTTGGGGGTCTATTGGACGTTCTGTGAGGCTTTGAGAAGCCAGAAGGACTGCCTTTTAAAAGCGGCTAATTCGCTGAGTGATCGTTCACTAAAGCGGAAGTGTCAACGGCCGACATATCAGCGTGCTGGTCCCCGATAACGTCCTGCTCGGTCTCCCGATTATAGGCTTCAACCAGGCCTGTGCTGTAACCCATCTTCAGGGCGTACGCTCGCTGCACGAACAGACCCATATCGTCCAGGGCCTGTTTTCGCATCCTGCTCTTTATGTCTTTGCTGCCTGCTCGAACTACCACCTCACCAGCGCTACCGCCGATATATGACAGGACGAATACAACACCTGTCAGGAAAAGGGCAAAGGCCATTAAGGAAGCCGACAGTATAGCGGTGCTAAGGATTAGCGCCGACATCTCAAGCGCCAGTCCCCCTAGCATGAAAACGAAGCCCACCCCGATCCACTGACGGTTCCCCTGGGATCTGGTAACTTCGATGCTGTCCACGTCGTCCAGCGTCGAGCTGACAACGCTGGCCTTGTGATGGGAAACCGAATACCTGATAAGGCGTTTGTTAGTAAGTAGAAGTGTCGACTGGCTCTGTTCCAGGTCCTCGGTTATGCCAGTCTCCAACTCCACGGCGAGATCCACCGTTTCCTCGGGTAGGAGGCGAATGCCAACCTGAGCAAGAGTTAACGAGTTCAGTATGTAACGCCCCATATTAAAGTCCTCTAAATGCCGATACCAAGAGGTAAACGAGGCATGTGTCTCAATGCCTCTACCCAAATAAAAATAAACCTGTAAATCCAACGTTAAACGCCGCCTGAAAACCTTACGAAATTGCTGGAGAGGCGGTGGCGGACAATCTTGGAGATATGCTCGTGTATAAGGCCGTTCAGCGGCCTCTCTGGGTGGCCTCACATACCGGAATATGTGCATTCCCCACCCCCAAAGTGGGGCGACTATCCTCCTTACGTTCGTAGCCACTGAGGTAAGTTGAATACTGTAGGGTATCTTACTGGCCTGAAAAGGCCCGATCTGGGGAAGGACCCATGAAGCTAGATAAGCTCATGAGCGTCACAAATGTAGCCAAGTTCCTGGGCACTCCAGAGGACGAGGTGAAGACTCTTTTGGAAGAAGGCAGGCTGAGTGGAACGCTCATAGCCACACTTCGCACCAGGGGAGTGTCCGTGACGCCGTCTATGAAGAATACTGTAGAAGGCATGGTCAACGGTTTACTGCGGCCGGTCGCGCCAGCGATGAGCAGGTTAGAACAGGTAGCCACCATAACTGGCGAAGGCACTGCCACCATCATGTTTACCGATATCGTTGGTTCCACTGCCATCACAGAGCGACTTGGTGACAAGCGTTCCCGCACCGTTTTCAAGGTGCATGACGACATAATCCGACGTCACATCCAAGCCCATGGGGGAGTCGAAGTTAAGAACATGGGCGACGGGTTCATGCTCAGCTTCAACAGCGCCCGTAAGAGCGTGGCCTGCGCCATTAGCATTCAGCGGGAGTTGCGGCAGTATAACCGCGATAATCCTGATGCAGCTCTGCTTCTCAGGATGGGCATGTCGGTGGGAGAGCCAATACGCGAAGAGCAAGATATGTTTGGCAAGTCCGTGATCTTGGCTGCCAGAATCAGCGCCAAGGCTGAAGCCCGCCAGATACTGGTTTGCAACATCGTCCACGCTCTGACGGCGAGCATAGGGGACATTGATTATAACGACATAGGTGAGTTCGAGCTCCGGGGTATTACCGAAAAGCAGAGACTTTTCGAGGTGGTGTGGAGGTAGTCGTGGCTCACTGCCGCAAGGGTCCATGGCGGTAAGGGTACGGCTAAAGGCAGGAATATGACGCAATCAAAATCAACAAACACTTTTGCTAGCTCCGAAGATGCGCCTAAGAGACGGCGTATCAAGGGCAGATTCGATCCCACACGCCTCAATGGCGCTCTGGTGATATCTGATGAGGCCAGGCTTGCCCTCGAGCGATGCCTGCTATTTCAGGGACTGGACAGAAACGAGCTCATGGCCGTGGCTGCTCTGGTAGAAGAGACATCTGTAGAAGTCAACGAGATATTGCTGATGGAGGGCGAGACGGCCCGCTATCTGTACATTGTCATCGAAGGTCAGGGCGCCGCTCAGGTTGAAATGGAACGTGGATGGCTATCTCTTGGCCTGGTAGGCCCTGGTGAGGCGGCCGGCTGGTCTTCCCTGGTGGGAGGAAGTGTCGTCTATCCCGCAACCGTCAAAGCTCTGACAGACATGAAGGTCGCTCGAATTGAGACTTCTGGGCTTGCGCTTCTGATGAACGTTGACCCGAAGATAGGTTACCCGGTACTGAAGAGCTTGAGCGCCATATTCTACCGGCAGTACGAGGCGGCCCTTGTCGCAGCTAAGACTGCCTGATATGGCCCTTTAGAGACCATTCAACGGTCTACAACATTCAGCGCTCCCCTGGAAGCCGAGGTCTCTTAGCTAATCTCCGCCGCACCATGTGGACAGTCGGGTCTAATAGGCTAACGACCCTTATTGGTCATGTTGCCCTGTTGTTGCATCAGCCGACGCATTTTCTTACTACTCTTCCCCCCGCCCATTAGCTGGCGCATCATCTTTTGCGCCTGCTTGAACTGGTTGAGGACCTGATTTACGTCTTGAGGCGTTGTCCCGCTACCCCGAGCAATACGCTTTCTACGGCTGCCTCCGATAAGATCAGGCTTGTGTCGCTCCTCAGGAGTCATGGAGTAGATTATTGCCTCAGTCCTCTTAAGATGGGTGTCATCCAGCTGATCTGTTGGCAGCTTGCCTTTCATGGCAGAGAATCCAGGAAGCATCTCTAGAACCTGGCTTATGGGCCCCATCTTCTTTAATTGTTGAAGCTGACCGAGGAAGTCCTCCAGGTCGAAGGTGGCCTGCCGAATCTTTTTTTCCAGCTCCACCGCTTGGGTTTCGTCAAAGGTTGACTGAGCCTTCTCAATGAGCGTGAGCATGTCTCCCATGCCCAGGATTCGAGATGCCAGCCTGTCAGGATAGAACTGCTCTAAAGCGTCGATGCCCTCACCGGTACCCATGAACTTTATGGGTACGCCCGTAACCGAGGTTATGGATAAGGCGGCTCCACCCCTGGCATCGCCATCCATTTTGGAGAGTATCAGGCCTGTCAGCCCGATGCGGTCGTGAAACTCTTGGGCCGCCTGCACAGCCTCCTGGCCGGTCATTGCGTCCACTACCAGCAGCGTCTCAATGGGCGATACGGCCTTTTTGACCTCCTCCAGCTCCTTCATCAACTCATCGTCGATCTGGAACCGTCCGGCGGTGTCCACGATGGCCCAGGCCGCGTTTAGCTCAGATGCACGCTTCACGCCGTCTTTGGCAACCTTGGCGGTGGCATGAGACGAGTTGCCCTTGTACACGGCGACGTCTACCTGCTTGCCCAGGGTCTCCAACTGCTGTATGGCCGCAGGTCGCTGCAGGTCTGCTGCAACGAGGACAGAGGCCTGCCCCGACTGTTTCAAATGCTTCGCCAGTTTGGCTGAGGCGGTTGTCTTGCCAGCGCCATTCAGGCCCACCATAAGGATTACGGAGGGCTGCTTGGAGTCGGACTCCAGCCTGTGCACTCCACCGCTTAAGATCTCAACCAGAGCGTCGTTTGTAATTTTTATAACCTGCTGGCCGGGACTCAGGCTTTTAAGCACGTCGTCACCAAGGGCGCGTTCCCTGATTCGGGCGATGAAATCTCTCGCCACGCGGAAGTTAACGTCAGCCTCCAGCAAGGCCATCCTGACCTCGCGGAGGACTTCATCAACGTCTGCCTCCGTCAATCGTCCCTTGTTTCCCAGGCGTCCGAATACGCCATTAAGTTTGACAGATAAAGCTTCAAACATACGTCAGGTGTTGCCTCCCTGAATTCGATTGTAGACACAGAAGGTAGGAGGGTCAAGGCTGTTGGCTAGGCCAATTCGTTGTGACCCGGGCTAGCAAAAAGCCACCGGCTTTACACAGAGGCCGGTGGCTTTAAGTTCAAATCTGCTTGAGTATTAACTCAGATAAACGCTTTCCACCAGATCACTCATGGCGGAAGACATGATGCGGACCCCCGATATCGTCCGGGAGTACTCCATGCGAGTGGGACCTATCACGCCCACAGTGCCCATGGCCTCGTTGGGGATGCCATAGCGGCTGATAACTATGCTTAAGGGCCACAGCAGCGCATCGCCCTTATTCTCCTGGCCAATGATGACTCGCACCACATTGCCATCAGGCGTTTCTCCGAGGATAGCCTGCACCAGGCTGCCATTCTCCATGCCTTCGACGATGAGGCGAGTCATGTCGTTTTCAACGAACTCAGGCTGACTCAACAAGTTGCGCAAGCCGTCCACGTAGTGGTCACGGTACACTGCCTTGTCCTCTTCCTCCAGGACTGATATTGTGGCGCTTACCAGTTCTTCTTCCAACGGGTTGAATGTCATTGCCTTGGCTTCTATTTGGCTGCGGCTTAGCCCCATCAAGTTACTCCGGAGCCTGTTGGCCGAGCCTTCGATCTCCGCGAGGTCGATTGGCTTTTCTAAGCGGATCAACTGACGGCGAAGGTGCGTCTGCTCTAGTACGACGATCAGCATAAGCACAAGGTCCTGCATATACACGAGGTCCAGGTGGCGAATACGGGACTCTTTTGCCTTGGGAAACGTGGCTATAGCCATATTCCCTACAAGTTGGGATAAGACTGCAGCAGAGACGTTTGCCCATTCATCCACGTCTCGCTCGATCTCGCTGAGTTGACGCTTAACTGACTGGGTCACCGCTGCCGGTATCGGGGCAGGCTCCTCAGCTAGCAACGCCTCCACGTAAAAGCGATAGGCCTTGTCCAGCGGCACGCTGCCCGCAGATGTATGAGGATGGCTTATGAAGCCTTCTTCTCTCAGCGCCCCAACGTCATTACGTATGGTGGCCGAGCTGACGGACAGACCAGAACTGCGAGCTATGGCTTCCGAGGATATGGGAGCCGCAGTCCGAGTGTAATCCTCTACGATGATTTTTAATATGGCTTCTTGTCGTTCTGTAAGCATAATCCATCTGCTGATTGTCCGAGCTTTCCTAGCCCAGGTGCGTGCATTGTACGCATATCCAATTATACAGACAAGTATGCCCGTATGTGGAGGCCGTTGGAAAGCGTCGTTAGTCTAGCATAGCCTCTTATCCGTTATTACACGCCCCAGTAACTCTAATAAACGCCGTATTGCATATTGAAGCTGTAAATCGCTAATTGCTATACTGGAGAAGGCCAATGAAAGTGAGGAAATTGCTTCATGGATATTACCTGGCTAGGCCATTCGGCGGTACGGCTCAAGAGTTCCCAACTGGTGTTGTTAACGGATCCCTACGATGACACTATTGGCTCCGCTATGCCGAATGTTAAAGCCGACGTTGTTACTGTAAGTCACGACCACCCCCACCATGCCTACGTAAAGGCCGTGGAGGGCGAACCCAGGGTGCTCTCGGGTCCCGGCGAGTATGAGGTTGGAAGCTTTTATATAAGCGGTATGGGCACCTCCAGGCATCCGAAACCTCCGTCCCGAGAGGCGGCATCCGAATCCGATGATGAGGAAGGCAAGGAGCTGGAGCGGCAGGATTGGGATCGCCAGATAAACACCGTATTTACCTTTAGGGGCGAAGGCCTAACTATCTGTCACCTAGGCGCGATAAGTCAGGCACTGTCCCCGAGGCAATCTGAAGAGTTGAGTCAGGCTGATGTACTGATCATACCTGTGGGTGGCCATTCCACCATAGACGTGGCCAAGGCCGCACAGGTTGTGAGCGCCATAGGGCCAAGAATCGTGATACCGGTGCACTTTAGGTTGGACGGCTTCGACGAGGATCTGGAACCTGTGGAGCGATTTCTAGGAGAGGTCGGAGCGACGGATATATCCCCTCAGTCGCGCCTTAGCGTCTCACTTACAAACCTCCCCAGGGACATGACCGTGGTGGTGCTTCAAAAGGGTTCCTAAGCAACGCGCTATTATTAAGTCTTAAGTAAAGAGGCCCCGACAGCTTTGTTGTCGGGGCCTCTTTTTCGTAGCTAATCTTATTTTACGGGTGCTACTGCTTTCGTCGTTTACGGTACTTGACACCGCCGATCATGGCTAGCGGGCCCATCATGAGCAGCATGTTAATGGCTGCCGTTTCCATTGAAACGTGAGTCGAGCCGCACCCACCACCGGCCTCCTCAGGTTCCTCCGTGGCTTCGCCCGAAACCGCGGTCGGCGAAGCAAGAACCACTATGGGTGTGTTGGTAGGCGGCACGGATGTGGCCGTTGGAGCCTTAGTTGGCGTCGCCGTGATTATGATCGGCGTAGGCGTCGGAGGAATCGGCGTCGCCGTAGGCGGCTGTGGCGTAGCCGTGAGGGCCTCAGAAATCACAGTCGGCTCCGGAGTTGGCACGCCTACGAATACCAGATCAAGTCGCTGGTTCTTGCCAGGCTCGAATGGGCCAGGCGAGTGGGTGGCGCCCACGCCGTTTAAGTAGAACTCCACAGGCTGCCCAACGAGGGCTTTATCGGTGGTTATGATGACCAGGCCTGTGAAATTGGGACCATCTAGGCTGGCAGGGAACGATTCATAAGAGCCTATGCGGGCCACCAGCACCATGCCAGGGAGTACGGGAGCGCCGGCTATCGTGACGGTTCCCGAATAAACGGCAGGCAGCACTGGTATCGCAGTTGGCGTGGCCGTAGGCACAGGTAAGTTAGGTATGCTAACCGGGAAATTGAAATTTGTTCCTGGCGCATACACCAGCTCCTGGTCGAGCGGGACCGTGTCAACGAAAACCGTGACGCTTCGCCCAAGCGCGTCTGGAAAATTGGGAACAATCTTTAAGAAGGCGGTGCCGTTTTCAGTGAGGACAGGCTCCGTCTCATATTGGTCGCCGATGCGGGCTACCACCGGCAAACCGTCCGGCAACTCGGAGCCATCTGTCACATCAATCGTAATCAGCACAATCATAAGGCCGGAGAAGGTCGGCGGTTGTGCCGACAACGGCGTTCTTGTCGCGGTTGCTGCCGATGTCGGCACAGGTGGAGGCGCCTGCGCTTGCACAGGCGCGGCGGGCAAAGACATCATTAATGAGGCAAATATAAGGAGCGCCAGGAATCCGAGCTTAGGAAGATACGAAGTCATTATAAGTCTCGTTATGTTCATGTTGACAGCAAACTCGCTAAAAGTAAATTGTGAATCTCATAAAAAAGGCCCCCCTCCCCATAATCGAGGAGGGGGGCCTTGCCTTATCTTTTTAAGCGGACTAAGCCCGCGCCACTTGACACCGAAGTGTCTTGCAGCGTGGACTGGGAGATT
>MUCK01000012.1 GCA_002816705.1 SAR202 cluster bacterium Casp-Chloro-G4 | reverse complement strand
TATCCCTCTTTCAGGAGCTCACTCTACCTGCCTATAGTCTCCACTAATTTCAGGTCCATTTGTGTCCCACTTTCGCTGACGGTCTACAGCGTCAAGTATTACTTACATCAAGAGAGTACGACCTACCTTATGAAAAAATATATTGAGAAAAAACGAACTTTCAATAGCCCTATCAAAAGGGTCTGGGAAGCGATTACGAGAGAAGAGGAAATAAGTAAATGGTTTATGCAAGCTAATTTTAAGGCTGAAAAAGGATACTCATATGAGTTCGAACATGAATCGATCATATGTCATGGAACTGTCCTTGAGGTAGATCCCCCTAACAAACTGGTATACACATGGATAAATCCTGGCACTACAGAAGAAACCACAGTTACATGGCTACTTGAGGAAACAAACGGTGGTACTGAACTTACGCTAATTCATAGAGGTTACGAAAAATATTCTGACGATGATGCAGAGAAGTTCTTCAAAGAGAACGAGTTTGGTTGGAATATGGTCATCCAGGGTCTGGACGAGTACCTTAATCTAAAGTCATAAACATGATAGACAACATCTTTTCTGCCTTGGCTGATCCAAGTAGAAGGGAGATTATCTCGATTCTATACCGTCGTGAGCAACTACCAGTCGGTGTTATCGCTAAACAATTTCCCCATCTTACAAGACAGGCTGTTAGTAAGCACATACAACAACTTGTAGATGCCGGGGTTGTGCAAAAATCAAGACGAGGAAGAAATACGTTTTGCGATTTAAATGAGGAATCTTTTCAAGAGATTGGTCGCTGGCTATACCAATATGATCGATTTTGGACTTCAAAATTAGACAATCTAAAACGCCATCTTGATGATGGCTAAGATATCCGAAGTTTCCTTTGGCGGAGAGAGTGGGATTCGAACCCACGATGAGCATACACCCATACCGGTTTTCGAGACCGGCGCCTTCGTCCGCTCGGCCATCTCTCCAGCTTTCCAAATTACCTCAAAAATTATATCACAGCAGTATTCTTTGGATTTTATCTGATTTCCGATTACCTGTACCCTGATTTACCTTCCGGTGACCGACCCATAATCATCGATAATGTGATTCATATTGATTATCGCTCTAAGGCAGGTGAGGAATGGTTGTTGAAGAAAATTATCTGGAGCACGTCAAGGATCTACTTTCGTCGATTGAGGGCGTGACGTACCGCGTCATGTTCGGCGGCTACGGCGTGTTTCACGAAGGCGATATGTTTGCCCTGATCTCAGGCGCAGACCCGATGCTTTATTTCAAGGTTGGCGACCTAAATCGAGACGCCTTTAAGGCGGCGGGCGGCCAAAGGTTTGGCCTAATGTCGTATTATCAGGTGCCCGCTGACGTGCTGGAGGACTCTGAGAAGATGCGGGACTGGGCATCCGAGGCAATAGGGGTAGGTCACCTCACGTCGAAGAATCACAGGCGCTGATATTCTGATAAGACCCTGACGGTTCCACGCCTCAAATTAATCTTGGCAGCACGAACTCTTCGATAGCCACGGCCAGGCCATCATCGTCCACCGACGGCGCGACGTAGTCGGCCAGCGCTTTTAGCTCGTCAGGGGCCTCTCCCATGGCGATGCGCAGGCCGCAGACCTCTAGCATTGGCAGATCGTTGTAGCTGTCGCCTGCTCCGATCATGTTGGCAGGATCGATACCCAAGATACGTCCCAGCCATTTGGCGGCCGTCGCCTTGGTGACTCCTCTTGTGGTGAAGTCGATTGCCCATAGGCCGTTGTAAGGCAGGAACACCTTCACAACGTGCAGCTCCGGATGAAGTCGGAAGTGGGCCAACAACTCCTCCGCAACGTCCTCCACCACGTCCAGCGCCGACACGCGGGTGAAGTTCCAGTGCGTAATTTGGCTGGCCTGAGTTACGGTGCCCCCGGGATGCGTCGCCCAAAAGGGCACCTTGCGGCTGATAAGCGTGGTAACGATATAGTGGGCCTGACGTTCGCCAAGGGGGGGCGCGCTCCATACCTCGTTTCCAGTTGTGGGGTCCAGAATCAGCGCGCCATTGTCGCAGACCTGCGGTGACGTAAGGCCCAACTCCCGTGCGAACCTGATGGCGTCCCTGGGCTCCCGGCCCGTGGCGATACACACCCTTATTTTTTCGGATAAACGACGAACGGTTTTTGCAACACGAGGGGCGATTTTTTCGTCACGCCCTATGAGCGTACCGTCGAGGTCGACCATGAAGGCCGCGAATTTCTTCTGATTCAAGTCCATCAACTCTTCAATGAATTCATTTAAAAGGGGGAACACCTACCGCTGGTTTCCGCCTGTGACGCGAAGCTCCGTGCCGGAGACCCAACGCGCTGCCGGGCTTGCCAGGTAACGCACGGCCTCACCTATGTCGCGGGGTTCACCGAATCCCAGGGGGTAGTCCTTGCGTCTCTCCATCATAGCCGCTGGAGTCCAGCCGAAGTCGCGGGAGATAATCAGGCTGGGCAGGACTGCGTTGACCCGAACGCCCTTGTCAGCCACGTGGGTTGAGAAGGCCTGCGTCAGACCGCGAACGCCCGCTTTGGTGGCGCTATAGGCAGGGGAAACCCCTTTGGCGCCTATCTCAGACGCCCGAGAGCTTATGTTGATGATGCAACCCTGACCGGCCTCTATCATGGGCTTCAACGCCGCCCGGGAGCAGTAGAACACACCGCTCAGGTTCACGTCTATGGTCCGCTGCCAATCGGCGTCCAGGAGGTCCCAGGCGTTGCCGGGGGGCTCGTCCAAGCCAGCGTTGTTCACCAAAATGTCCAGCCTCCCGAAATCGGCCAGAGCCATGCTCACAATGGCGTCGGCGTGGGCGGGATTGCTAGTATCCATGATTCGGCTGACGGCATTGCCACCGGCTGCCTTAATCTGCTCAAGGGTTGCGTCGGCTGACCGTAAGTCGCCAATGACAATGCTGGCTCCGGCCTCGGCCAGCACAACGGCGATGCCCCTGCCGATTCCCTGAGCCGCCCCAGTCACTATGGCCACCTGACCATCCAGTCGGGTTGAGTCTGTCATTACGAGTTCCTCAGTAGCTAGTAATTAGTAAGTAGTTTTTGGTAATTAGTTATGAGCAAGCGGAGTACCTGAGGGCGAGTGTATTTGCGGGCATCAGCTTCGTCAAGCCACGTCGGGCCGCATTCACCCGATACTGGCAGGTAATATGATGCGGGCCATATTGTCTTGGTCGGCGCTCTAGCAAACGGCGTGAAGAAAAACGGCTGGCGTGGATATCTTGGGCCATGCCGAGAAGTAATCCCACAGCCGACGTGCGACCTGAATAACCTACGCATTAAACCAATGAGGTGCTGGAATGACAATCGCCTTGGGTGTACCTACAGGAATACCTCGCGCCTCCAGAGGGCTGCCATAAAGCGGGGCGGCACATACGGCCAGTGGCGCAAATTTAGGCGGGAGATTTTCAAGCGCGACAAGTGGACGTGCCAGTCCTGCGGCACCCGGCATTGGCCCAAGTTCCGAGGCATCCTGGAGGCGGACCACATCACTCCACTGGCAGACGGCGGCGCAGAATTCGATGAGGCAAACGTGCAGACCCTGTGCAAGCCATGTCATAGGGGTAAGACAACGGCGTGGCAGACAAAAATCAAAATTCAGGAGACGGAACAGGAATGAATCCCTTGGAAGTTACTGATTGCAGCTTAAATCTCCCTTTGACGCCTTGGCATCCGTCAAGGGTCGACCTATACCGCTCCGCGTACTAGATCCTTTCAGAACTTTGGACTGAAATGTAAAAGAAGTGCGGAGTCTGGATTTGTATAAAAGAGCAGCCGCAGCCGGCACCTTTTAGAACTGTTTTGTGTGCTTACGTTTTAGACAGATTCAAACCTTGCCTTATTTTCAGCCATCCAGTTCTCCATGTCCTCTTTTGTCTTACTAGAGTCGCTCATTACATCAGCGTGGGCAGTGCCGTAATGAGGCTTAAGTGCTTCCATCCATGCTTCGAATGTTTCGCCCTCGGCGGTTACTTCGCATAAATCACATTTGAGAGTTTTCATTCCACATTCCCTGTTAATTCTTACTTTGGGTTAATAATTAACGATAAGTTTGCCCGATATATCCTCTATGGAATCTAGTGCTTTCATAAACGCACGATACTGGCATTGCACAAATGCAAGACCACTCGCTGATATTGTGCATTGCCCAATAAGAGGCAAAAACACTTGAGGCGAGGCCCTTCCAGACGCGCCGTGGTACTGCCTGGTACTAAAGCGCATTGACATAAATTCCTTGGGGGCGAGCCACTAGAGTTGGCTCCTCAGGAATTTTCCTAGAACCTGATTGTAGCCGGGCGGGTTCTGGATGTTGCATATGTGCGCTGCCTTGGGGATAGCCGTATGCACGGCTCCCGGCACGGTGTCGGCCAGCCCCTGCATGACCTCAGAGGGGCCTCCACTGTGGTCGTCTGCGCCGCTAATGAACTGAGTAGGCACGCTGATGTTGTGCACACCCTCCGGCGTAAAGTCCAGGGACATAAACGCCGCCACGCAGCCGAAATAGCCGTTGGGGTCGGTGCGACGAATCTGCATGCGCACGGATTCCAGAACGTCCGCGTTGGCAGCCTTGAACTCGTCGGTGAACCAGCGTTGCACGGTGGGCTCGGTTACAGCCTCCATGCCGCCTGCCTTCACCGCAGCGACGAGGCCAGGCCATCTTGAGGCGAGGTCTGGAGTCATTACGGCGCGGCAGGCCGTGGGCACCAGGCTGAGCAGCCGGTCGGAATGCCTTATGCCGATACCAATGGAGGTGGAGCCGCCCAGTCCCAGGCCTACCAGGTGCGACTTCTGAACGTCCAGGGCGTCCCAGACACCCAGCACATCCCCTATGAGCATGTCGAAGGCGTAATCTCCCTCGGTGGCCTCGGAGCCTCCGTGACCGCGAGAGTCCAAACGCAGAATCCGAAAGTCCTTCTCCAGCCCCGGCACCTGGCCATCCCACATTGTAGTGTCGTTGGCTATACCGGTAATGAAGGTCACCCACGGCGCTCCGGTGCGTCCTTCGAGCTCATAGTTGATTCGCGTTCCATTGGATTCTACCTGCATACTGCCTCCCAGTTTTCTTGTGACTTAGCATGACATATTCATCAGGCTAAGAATTTTCCCGCAAGCATACCATTTTACGCTCTTGGGAGTGGTTACGCGACCAATAGGATACCCATCGTACTAGCGTTTCTTTCCGTCATCCACCTGTTCGTTTAAGCGATTAAGTTGGCCAGAAACTGGCTCCCTGGCCCGATGGCAGGTCTCAAAACGCACCTCGACCCGGTCATGAAATTCACGAAACTCCGAGAAAAGTAATGCGTCGAACGCAATCCCGCTTCAATCCGGTTGCGTAGTATATCAACGTTCAAGAGGGCTTCACGCGGAGCAAATGCCCCGTTTCATTCGACTCGTTAGGTAGCCATCTATAGACTAGCCAGATATGGACTCAACGCAGCAAGTACCTTCTACTAATCCAGTCCCCGTATCCACAGAAATTTCCGCCTTAGGCCGGGTGATGGCGGCCGTCCGCGGCGAAGGCCTGTCTCTGATCGCCATTAGCGTAATCGTGGTGATGGCGGTGGCGCTGCGCTTCTACGGGCTGAACTGGGACGACGGCTTCCCATACACGCCACACCCGGACGAGCGGGCGATTCTCTTTCGCGTTGCCGACCTGGCCCCGCCGCCCTTAAACGATTTGGGCGTGCTCCTGAACGCCGACGAAAGCCCCTGGAACCCACGCTGGTTCCCCTACGGCAGCTTTCCACTTTACATGATGAAGGGCATCGAGTTGGTATCGGGCGTCTTCCCAGGCGACGGCATCACGGACCTGCGTGTGCCTGCCAGGGCCATGTCGGCGCTGGCCGACGTGGCAACCGTGATCGTCGTGTACCTGCTAGGCAGAGCAATCTACGATAGACGCACGGGACTGCTGGCTGCGGCCCTGGTATCGCTCTCCGTAATACACATCCAGCTAAGCCACTTCTTCGCAGTAGACACGCTCCTGGCTCTGTTCACCGTGGCATCGCTGTTCTTCATGGTTCGCGTGGCTAGGGATGGACGGCCGAGGGACTCGGTGTGGGCCGGGCTGCTACTGGGCGTTGGCATGGCGACCAAGGTTAGCCAGGCACCCATTTTCGCCGCCTTTCTCGTTGCCCATCTGATGTACCTCTTCTCGCTGGCCGGCAAAGACTCCGAGAAAACCTTTGAGCAACGTTTACCATTCGTAGTGAAGGCTTTAGTCTTGGGAATTGGCGTTTCGCTGGCGGTCTTCTTTATCGCCCAGCCATACGCCTTCCTGGACTTTTCACGCTTTTTCGAAGACGTTAGCGAGCAGTCGGAGATGGTACGCCGCATTAGGGACTACCCCTACACCAGGCAATACGCAGACACGCTGTCATACATTTATCAGGCCCGACAGCTGGCGACCTGGGGCTTGGGCTGGCCACTAGGGATCGTGGCCTGGGCTGGACTACTTTTCGCGTCACTACGGGGCATGCCCAAGGGTATCGGGGCCGGCTATCTCCTCATTGGTTGGCTTGTTCCGGCCGCGCTGCTGATGTTATCCAACGGCTTCCTCGTCATACTGGTGGCTTCCGCAATCGCCGTCGCAGCGCTACTGGCGACCCTGCCCATCCGCAAGGACGACACCCGCATCAACGTTTTGCTTCTTGCCTGGGTGGTGCCGTACTTTCTGATCACGGGCTCCCTGCAGGTCAAGTTCATGCGTTACCTGATACCGGTAGCCCCATTCCTGGTGCTGTTCGGGTCGCAGATGGTTTTTGCAGCCTGGGACCGAGTGGGGCTGTCGCGCAGGTCTTGGAGACCAGTGCTGGCAGTGGGGATGGCCTTGCTCGTTGGGACTACTGCCTTTTACGCCTTCGCTTACACCAGCGTCTACGGGCAGACGCACACGGCGGTCCGAGCGTCCGAGTGGTTGGTGACGCAATCGCCTACCAATTCGGATGTGCTGAAGGAGCATTGGGAAGAGTCGATCCCCAATTTACACGGCCACAGGATCAGCGAGCTCCCGCTGTACGATGACGACAGTCAGTCCAAATTCAGGAACGTGGCCAAAGACCTGGCCGATTCCGACTACCTTGTGATCTTCAGCAACCGGCTTTATGGCACGATTCCGCGCTTGCCGGAGCGTTACAACACTACGACTCCATATTATGAACTGCTTTTCACGGGACAGTTGGGTTACGAGCTTGCACACTTCGAGGCGACGTATCCTCAACTGCTGGGCGTTGGTTTCGTGGACGAGACCTTCACGCGACCCAACCTGCCTACGCCTGCCGGTCTGGAAAACTACTCCCCATATCCCATCACGTTGAACCTGGGGCATGCCGACGAAAGCTTCACTGTATATGACCATCCCAAGGTTCTGATTTTTCAAAACGTAGAGAATCTGGACGAGTCAGCAATCCTGAGCAGAATTCAGGGAGCAGCCCAAACCGACAGGCATTTGCCTTCTACGGACAGGCCAGAAATTGGGCTTATGCTTTCACCAGAGGATGCGGCGGCACAGCAGGCAGGCGGCACATGGACGGAAATAGTTGACCTTGATGGCTGGACCAATCGCATGCCGGTATTGGGATGGCTTATCGCTCTTCAGGGCATCGCCCTGCTAACGGTCCCGCTGGGCTTTGTGGTATTCAGATCCTTGCCGGATCGCGGATACTTGTTTTCGAAGATCATGGGCCTGATGCTGGTCGGGCTAATCGCGTGGCTGCTTTCAAGTTTCAAATGGATCGCCTTTTCCCAGGCGTCCATTGGGCTAGCCTTACTGCTGGTGGCTGCTATGTCTCTAGTCGTCCTGCGCCGGAACCGCGGGGAAATGCTGGACTTTTTTAAACGACGCTGGCCCGTATTGGCCGTGGGCGAGGCGGTATTCATGGCAGCGTTCCTTGCATTCGTCCTGGTGCGCATGGCCAACCCGGACCTCTGGCATCCATGGCGCGGTGGCGAAAAGCCAATGGACCTGGCCTACCTAAACGCCGTGCTTCGCTCCAGCTACATGCCGCCATACGACCCCTGGTTCAGCGGCGGGTACATCAACTATTACTACTGGGGCCAGTTCCTCACTGCCACGCTGATCCGAATCACGTCCATTAACCCGACAATCGCCTTCAACCTGGCAGTGCCGACCTTCTTTGCGCTGACGGCGGCCGGGGCCTTGTCGCTGGTGTACAACCTGACAGAAGGCACCAGTCGAAGCCTGGCGTCTGGTCTCGTTGGGATTAAGGACCGGGGAATACACTGGTCGCCAGCCTTTGCCGGTGTTGGCGCTGCGTTGTTCGTGGCAGTGTTGGGAAACCTGGACGGGGCTATACAGGTCGGCCATGGCCTCAAGCGAATGTTGCTGTTGGGCGAGCCGTTCGGACAGTTCGACTTCTGGCGAAGCAGCCGCATGATGCCGCCTGATCCGCCAGGACATGAGATAACGGAGTTTCCGTTTTTCACTTTCCTGTTCGGAGACTTGCACGCCCACATGATGTCGATGCCATTCACGATCTTGTCGCTGGGCATCGGACTGGCCATCGTCATGGCAGCAACGAATCGCATCAAGCCTGGATTCCTAGACCCTGTGGGCTTGGGCCGACTTATCCTGCTTGGGGTGGCTGTCGGGTCGCTGCGGCTCATCAACGCCTGGGACTTCCCGACGTACCTGATTATTGCGGCAACAGCCATACTGCTCTCAGAGTTCTTCGTGCACGGCGGCTTCGCGCTGGTCATGCTGGCGCGGGCCGGTGTGAAGGCATTCTTTATGGCCGTTGCAGGCTACGTCTTCTTCCTGCCTTTCCACCAGACCTATGAGACGTTCTTCAACAGCGTAGAGTCCACCACCAACACGACGGTACTATGGCAGTTCCTGGCCATTAGCGGCCTGTTCATATTCATCATAGGCTCCTTCGTGATAAGCGACCTGCGCCACATATTGCTGAAAGGCCTGGGCCTCATCTGGCGTCGGTACAGGCGCATTCGAGCGACCCTCGGAACCGGAACCGGCGAGACTACTGCGGCTCCAGCCGGGGCATGGGGGGCATTGGCAACGGTAATCGGCCTTACGCTGGTAGGCTTTGCCTTGACCGCCGCCTTCACTAGCAACACGCTGGGAAGCACGGTCCCGTTCGTGGCCGCGCTGCTGGCACTAGTGATTATTTCAGGCATCCGCAGGCTGCTTTCGGAGCAGGCCGACTCGCCGCAGCAGGTCTTCGTCGCGATCATCGTGAGCGTAGCGCTGCTGCTGGTACTGGGCCTGGACTTCGTGCGAGTGGAGTCTGACATCGACCGCATGAACAGCATATTTAAGTTCTACCTACAGGTGTGGGTGCTTCTGGCGTTGGCCTCGGCGTACCTGCTATGGCGACTGGGCCACGGGAAGAAGGTGTCATTACTGAGGCTTTCCATTCCCCAAAAAGCCTGGATGTTAATGCTGGTGGCGCTCGTAGTCAGCGCGTCCATTTACCCCGTATTGGGAACTCAGGATCGCCTGCGGGACCGCTTTAACGACCGCGTAACGCCACTCACACTGGAGGGCGCAGCCTACATAGACGAGGCCGTTTACAGGGATGCCAAAGGTGATATCGATCTTGCGACGGACTACGAGGGCATTCAGTGGCTCAAAGACAATGTGCAAGGCTCGCCCATTGTGCTGGAGGGCGTTACCCCGACCTATCGATGGGGCGGTCGCGTCTCTATCAACACAGGTCTGCCCACAGTGGTGGGTTGGCAATGGCACCAGGAACAGCAGCGCTGGGCATACCGCCAGGAGATCGGCAATCGAATCCGGGATGTGCAGACTATCTACGATACGCAGGACACCGAGGAGGCCAAGCTGTTGCTGAAGCGTTACGGAGTACAGTACGTTTACGTCGGCAAGCTGGAACAGCTATACTTTTCAGAGGATGGCCTTCGGAAGTTCGACGACGACATGAGCGACGACCTCACCAAGGTTTTCGAAAACGACGATGTGGCCATTTACCGTGTTCTAAACAGTCACTTCTAAAGCTGTGATGAGAGCGATTACAGAAAAATGAACAGACCGACCTGGTTTAATGACCATCCCGACGCCTGCACCTGCGCCGCATGTCAGGCCGAGCGTGTAGTAACGAATAAAGTGCGCGGCGCGGGCAAGGTCGGACGCAACGCCCCTTGCCCATGCAACAGCGGCAAAAAATACAAACGCTGTCACGGCCGTTAGTTCTAGACGCGCCCTCAGACAACATACGATCAAAGGCCCCGAAAACATTGCCTCGGTTAACAAGACGCTCTTTTTAATTCGACATAGGTAGGACTTTCAGATACTTCCCTCGCGCCATTAGGCCGCGTTTCGGCTTGCTGTTGGTATGTCCCCCAATAACCTTCAAGACCGACCCCCACAAGAAAACTAGCAGATAACACTTCCGTAACACTCCCCTCATTAGAATCAGGTTAAGAGAAAGTTTCTCTTTTCAATTACATAACCGATTCAAAATCATCAGTGGGGGGAATGGGAAGATGCGCAAACTTATCATCGCTGCAATTATCGGCGTTATAGCCGTTATGGGGACATTTGGAGCCACACAGGCCCAGGGCGTTTTATCCCACAACATTGTGGCTACCGACGCCGACCTCGTGCTGACCAAGGGCGACTCCCCTGATCCTGTCCAGGTCGGCGACCATCTGACCTACACCCTGGTGGTGACCAACCACGGTCCCGCCACATCCACCAGCGTAATGTTGGAGGACACTCTTCCCGGCAATGTGACCTTCGTTTCCGCATCGTCCACTTCGGGCACATGCAGCGAAACGTCCGGCCTCGTCACCTGTAGCTTGGGAGACCTTAGCCTTGGCGGCGTAGTCACCGCCACGATAATCGTCATTCCTAACGTTGCCACAGATATAACCAACACGGCGCGCGTTCATGGCAACGAAGACGATCCCAACAACTCCAACAACGACGCTGCTGAAATAACAACTGTCGTTGCATCATCCAATCAAGCTGACATCTCGGTCGATAAGGCCGGCTCTCCCAACCCGGTACCAGTGGGAGGCTCCCTTACATTCATTGTGGGGGTGGTCAACCATGGTCCTGCCACCTCCACAGGCGTGACGCTGGTGGACACGCTTCCGGCTGAAGTAACGTTCTCGTCGGCCACAGCGACTGCGGGAACTTGCGGCGAGTCCGGCGGAGTGGTGACCTGTGACATCGGCACATTGCTGCCGAATGAGTCTGCTACCGCCACCATAATCGTTGTGGCCGATCACGCCGGTACCATCGTAAATAGCGTAGAGGTCGACGCCGACCAGGTCGACCCTGTTCCCGGCAACAATACTGATGAAGTAACCATAACGGTCGTGGAAGTCACCACGGAAATGCAGATTGACATCAGGCCTGGTTCGGATCGAAATCCCTTGAATCTACGCAGCCGGGGCATGCTGCCCGTAGCCATCATGGGCGCTACCAATTTCGACGTGAACGACATTGACCTATCTACCATACGGTTCGGGGTGGATGGCGACAACACTATGCCTCAACACCGCAGGGTGGGCCATATCAAAGACATAAATAGCGACGGCATCGACGACATGATGCTTCACTTCAGGACGCAGGCGTTGGGCATAAGTCGCGACACCGAAAGGGGTGACATCGTAACCCTCTTCCTGACGGGCGAGCTGAACGACGGAACCGAGTTCGACGGCGAGGACACCGTGACCATCGTAGGCAATAGGCATCACTACTTCGGCTTCATGGATGGTGGCAAATGGGGCAAGCATTTCGGCCAGAACGAATCCGACGACGAGCACAGCGACCACCCGTCCAAGGGCAACGGTCATAGTTTGAACGATGACGACGATGACGACCACCACCCGTCCAGCGCAGGCAGTCAGGGCAAAGACAAGGGAAAATCCAATGGCCATAATAGGGGCCAATCAGGAAAGTCTCACGACGACTAACTAATCCAAGTCAACACCCCTCCATTTAAATATGCCCATGATCAATTAATGATCGTGGGCATATTTTTAACGGGAAATTAACCGCGTGACTCACGCCGTTGGGATATACTGCGTAGCATGAATTGGCTAACCATAGCCATCGCCAGCGCAGTCGTGTTCGCACTCGTGTCCATTCTTGACAAGGTCATCCTGGTTCGCTACATACGCGACCCGAGGACCTTCATCGTCATGGTGGGCTTCATTCAGTTTCCCATGGGATTGGTGGTCCTGCCCTTCGCTCCCTTCGAAAGCTATTCTGCCGTAACCCTTGCGGCCGGGTACTTTTCCGGCTTCCTCTGGGGCCTCTCCCTAACGGCAATGTTCCTGGCCATGAGCCGCGAGGACGTATCCAGAGTAGTTCCCGTCATATCCATTTCACCGGTTTTCGTGGCCATACTGGCAGTGATATTCCTGTCGGAACAGATCACGGCGCTGCAGTGGCTGGCCATAATAATTACAGTAGCGGGCGCAGTTGTTATCTCGGCCAGGACTTCGGGGACTTCACGACTGCCAACGTTCAATTCGACATTCGTTCTGCTCATCGCAGGCAGCATCTGCATAGCGGGAGGACAATTCCTAACTAAAGTAGCTGCGGAAGAAATGGGCGTGTGGAACCTGTTCACCCTGCGCAACATAGGTCTGGGTTCCGCATGTGTACTATTCATGTTCCGGCCCTATGTACTCCGCGAAATAGTACGGGCGTTGTCGAATGTAACCTCGGCTGGAGTCTTCTTCCTGACTGAAGGAGCGCTGGTGTTCATCGGCCTGGTACTGACGATATGGGCCATAGACCAGGGCCCCGTTTCACTGGTGGTCACTGCCATGTCTTCGCGCCCACTTTTTGTTTTCATGATGAGCATCGTCCTGAGCCTTCCGATGTGGAGATTGTTAAACGAACCACTAGACCGCCGTACGTTGGTAACCAAGATTATCTCCACCGCCATGATAGTGTTAGGGATTAGCGGGATTTCTCTTCTTTAGGGCATTAATAGACTGCCGGGTGCTCATGCTATTCTCACGCCAGTGGCTGTAACATAAGTTTCTGATGCTTGATATCTATGGCAAATTAAGCCCGCACATGATGCTCTACGACTGTAGGTGCACATGGATCTGATTTCGGCTCTGCTGGGGGCACTGGTCGGGCTGGTGCTGGGCACCGTCGGCGCGGGAGGCTCCCTGGTGGCCGTACCTGCGTTGGTTTACGTGGTCGGCCTGGACGCCAAGGTCGCCACCACAGCTTCCCTCATCATAGTCGGCTCCATAGCATTGGGCGGCATGGCGGCGCACCTGCGAGCGGGAAGAGTCCGGATCGGTTCGGGCCTGATGTTTGGCATAACAGGGATTGGCGGCTCTTTCGGTGGCTCCTACCTCAACCGCATCATCGACCCCAATGTCCTGCTCCTCGGCGTTTCCTTGCTAATGGCTGCGGTGGCGGTGACCATGCTGCGCCGCAAAAGCAGCAGCGCTCGCGATGAGACTCAAGATCCCTCAGCGATCAGCTTTACCATGAGAGACATGAAATCGGTGGCGAAAATGCTGGCGTTAGGGACTGCGGTTGGGTTCATGGCCGGGTTCTTCGGAGTTGGCGGCGGCATCGTGGTGGTGCCAGCCCTCTCGATTGTCATGGGCTTCACCATGCGGGTGGCCATAGGCACATCGCTGCTAGTTATCACCTTCAATTCGGCTGTGGCATTGGCGTCCAGGCTAGGGCTTCAACAAGAGATTCCCTGGGGGCCGGTTATCTCTTTCACGCTCGCAGGCCTCGTTGGGGTCGTGGTGGGCAGCCAGGTCGCTGGCAAGATCCGCTCTGAGCTGCTGGCGAGAGGCTTCGGCGTGGTGATTCTCCTAGTTGCAGGCTACACCGCCGTGCAGTCCATCAGAGAACTGTGACGCACGGCTAAGACTAAGCCTTGTTGGCGCCTGAAATCACGGGGTGCTGCCCAGCTATGTTAACAACCAATCGCAAATGCACTCCAAACCTGAGCTCATGGTTCGAGGCACTCCCAAACGTCCATAATTGAGGTGAGGGAGTGTAATGGCAATACCCCAGTTTAACTACACAGAGGCCATCCTAGTCATCAAGCCCCTATTTCTTTTTGTGATGGCGATATCTCTGTACGCCATTTTCGTCTTCAAGTTTTACAGATTCTTGTCCAGACGAGACATACTCCAGCTGAACCTGGATAAGCATAACCACTCACGCCTGCGTTTCATAAGAAGGGCGACTTCATTCGTACTCTACTGCGGGAAGTTTCTCATCGTGTTTCCAATCCTGGCATTCTTCTGGTTCCTCGTCCTCACGGTGTTGCTAACGATGATGGCCAAGGGGCAAGGCCTGGATGGAATACTTCTGGTCTCTATGGCGGTTGTCGGCTCAATCAGGGTGGCGTCGTACTACAACGAGGCGTTGTCGACGGACCTGGCCAAGATTCTACCTTTTGCCCTTCTGGGTATCCTGCTAATCGACAGCTCCATAGTCTCCGTTTCCGGTTCGCTAGCAAACCTCAACGCGGCGCTTGCCCGTTGGGAAACGATGCTTTACTACCTGGTTGCTATCGTTCTTCTGGAGTTCGTACTGCGAATGGTTTCCACCATCTTCTTCAACCTATCTGTCTTAGCTGCCAGGGCAGAGTTGGAGAAGGCAGACCGTGCGCGAGCCCACAGCTTCCTAGCGCAGGACTAGTAGGAAACATCGCTCTTGCTTGATAGGCTAAGAGCCCTCGTCTACCAAAATGCCAAACCTCTCGAACAGAAGTGCATTGGCCTGGCTCGGCGACATCATTGCCCCTCGCAGGCTGGCTACTTCTAGCTGAGAGGCTGAGATGTAAGAGCCACGAAAGTCCGCCCCATCGAAGACCGTCTCCTCACTAACGTTGGCCCCTGTCAGATGGCAATTCTCGAAGGTGACATTTGTGAAGTTGCAGCCGGACAGGTCTGCCTCGGTGAAATTCATGCCCGTCAGCCGACGGCCCTTGAAGTCCTTGAAGCGTAGCGCAGCCATGCTGAAGTCCACGCGGTCGAACTTTGCGCCGTCCAGGTTGGCCGAAGACAGGTCCACCGCACGGAACCGACACCCGGCAAGCTCGGCCCCGAACAGATTGGCCCCATCGAAGTTACATGCCGAAAAATCACAGTCGTTCAGGCGCGACAGATTAAGCTTTGCCCCTCGGAAGTTGGCTTCAGCGCATTCCGAGCTGGCGAACTCTGCGTCGAGCACATCAGCCTTCTCGAAGTTGGCCCCGCGTAGATCGCAATCGGTGAGCTTGAGGCTCGGGCACATCAGATTGGTGAACTTCGCGCCTCGCAAAGAGCAGGCCTGAAGCTCCAGAACTTCGGCATCGAAGTCAATGAGATCAGCCTCATCGAAACAGCACTCGCGGAAGGTAAAGCCCTGCCGCAGTAACGAGGCAAGCTGATCGGCGTCCGTTATGGTGAGTCCATGATGAATCAACGGCCTTGGAACCTCACAAATCTGCCTTTTTTCAAAAGTCGCAAGTGGCATGTGGTTCGACAGGCACAAGACGAACGTAGGTATAAAAAGTCCCTTCGTCCTAAGCCTGTCCTAGGATGATTTACGGGAACGAGGTACATTAGGTCCAAAGCCCATCAAAGGGAAAGGACATGAAAGAGAACTCATCCGACCTCTCCTATGTCCTGCCTCTAGGATATATGGAAAACCTAATGCATGTGATTGCCGCCGCTGACGTTAATGGCCTGGCCCGTGATGTTCTGAGAAAAATCGGAGGCCAGAAAGGCCGCCAGATTGCCAATGTCCTCGGGGGTCTGCTCGCGGCCCAAAGGCGTTGAGCTATCAACGTAATCCTCGAACAGTTCTCGTTGGGTCTTGCCTTCTGGATTGGGCGTCATGGCGGTGCGGGCTGTAATGCGCTCCCACATAGGAGTCCACAATAGACCGGGGCAAATGGCGTTTACGTTAATGTTATGGGGAGCCAAATCCAGCGCCTGCCCTTGAGTCAGGCTAATGACTCCGGCCTTGGAAACATTGTAGGGCATGTTCCTGTCACTGCCTCTACGCCCAGCTATGGAGGCGATATTGATGATTTTGCCGTAGCGCCTTTCCTTCATCTTTGGGGCCACGGCATCTGTGACGCGGACGATGCCCTTAACGTTTACCTCGAATATGAAGTCCCAATCCTCTTCATTGGGCTTCTCCCTGTCTTCCCAACCACCCGCGCCGATTACGCCGGCGTTGTTGACCAGCACGTCCACTCTCCCAAATCGCTCCGTAACCTGCCTGACCATGGCCTCCACCGACGCCTGGGCCGTAACGTCCACAGCGACTGCCATGGACTGCCTACCGACTGCGGCCACCTCCTGCGCAACGGATTCTGCGTTGGCCAGGATTAGGTCCACCACAGCCACATCGGCGCCATTGTTGGCAAGGACGAGGCTTATGCCCCTGCCAATGCCGCGTCCGCCACCTGTGACCAGAGCTATTTTGCCGCTGACGTTCATGTTCCTAACCTCAGGAAAAATTGAATTGAATACTTCTCTACTACATCATAGACGTGTGCGAGTGTAATGCTGGCGTGTTTCAGTGTCAACGCTAACGGCGCTTGGATGGTTTGACGACCCAGATATTTGATGTTAATCTACACCGCGTTTTCAATACTAAGTTCTGGCGGGTATGCAGGGCTTGCTGAGACCTGGTATTAACCAGCCAGGCTTAAATGTTCAGGCCGTCGATTCCAAGACAAATGCTTGATCGGCCTGAGCGCATCCTCTGTATTCCGTCCACCAACGCAGCGCATTTAAGTATCCGACGCTTAGCCAATTCCGGACATTAACGAGGAGGCATGACTTCTGATGATTGATAGTGGCGATACAGCTTGGGTGATGATGTCCTCGGCTCTTGTTCTCCTGATGCTGCCGGGGCTGGCCTTCTTCTATGGAGGACTGGTCCGCAGGAAGAACCTACTGGCCACTGTGATGCAGAGCTTCATCATCATGGGCATCGTTGGCGTGCAGTGGGTCTTATGGGGTTATTCGCTAGCCTTTGGAACTGACTTTGGCCACGTCATTGGCGGATTCGATTACATAGGGCTCAAGGGCGTGGGTATCGAACCACTAGAGGGACAGACCATCCCGCACCTAACCTTCATGATGTTTCAGGGCATGTTCGCCATCATCACCCCAGCGCTGATTACAGGGGCCTTTGCTGAGCGTATGAAGTTCAGCACTTTCATCGTTTTCACGCTGGTATGGTCCACCCTGGTTTACGCTCCAGTGGCCCACTGGGTTTGGGGCGGCGGCTGGATTGGCGACATGAGCGTTCTTGGAATAGGCCTTAGCGGCGGCGCGCTGGACTTCGCCGGAGGAAACGTAGTGCACATCACCTCGGGCGTTGGCGCGCTGGCGGCGGCGCTGGTATTTGGCAAACGCATCGGTTTCGGCAGCCAGCCCATGGAACCCAACAACCTTATTCTTGTGGTGCTTGGAACGGGTCTTCTCTGGTTCGGCTGGTTTGGCTTTAACGCCGGCAGCGCGCTGGCAGCCGATGGCATAGCCGCTTCAGCCTTCGTGGCGACCAACACCGCAGCGGCTATGGGAGCCGTTACATGGATGACCATGGCCTGGATTGTTCAGGGCAAACCCAGCGTAATCGGCGCAGCGTCAGGAGCGGTGGCAGGCCTGGTGGCCATTACACCGGCGGCGGGATTCGTGGAGCCCCTTCCGGCAATTCTCATCGGTCTGGGAGCAGGCGCGTTCTCCTTCGTGGCGGTGCAGATTCGCCTCCGCTGGAAGTTTGACGACGCGCTGGACGTCTGGGCGGTACACGGCGTTTCCGGCACCTGGGGAGGCATCGCCGTCGGCCTTTTCGCCACTGCGGCGCTTGGTGGAGTCGAAGGCCTCTGGCACGGAAACCCCGGACAGTTGGTCAACCAGTTGGTTGCCATAGTTGCAACGTGGGTGTACGCATTCGCAATCACCTTTGCTATCCTGAAGGTGCTGGACAAACTCATGGGCATTCGAGTTACAGAGGATGAAGAATCCATTGGACTGGATATGTCTCAGCACGGAGAGACGCCTTATGTCGAATAGACCTGCACCAGGACATATCCCATCCAGGAGGAAAACTAGATGAACAAGATAGAAGCCATTATCAGGCCGGACAAATTCGAGACCGTGAAGAGCGCCTTGACCGAGGCGGGATACGTTGGAATGAACACCGTGAACGTTACGGGCCGGGGAAACCAGCGGGGCGTTATCCACACGGGCAGGGGAGCGCAAGCCATTGAGATTGATATGCTTCCTAAAATAAAGGTGGAGTTGGTGGTGAAGACAGAGGACACGGACAAGGTCTGCAACATCATCATGGATGCGGCGCGCACAGGCAACATAGGCGACGGCAAGATTTTCGTTTCGCCTATATCCGCCGTATATCGAGTCCGCACCGGCGAGAGGGACGACGAGGCTATCTAGCCCTCTTTTCTTCCTGCTAGATTAGAAAAGGCCGAGGGTGGAATTATTTTTCCTGTACCCTCGGCCTTTTTGATTTTTACTTTCCCGGACCTTCGTAGATAACGTCGTTTCTAATTGCTTCTCTCCCAAAACGTTACGGGAGACGAAATTATCAGTAGGTACAACCTAAAAACGGAGAAACAGCCTCAGGCGCTACACTATCCAGTCGACGACACGCTCGCCTATCATAACGGCTGTCGCGTGGGTGCCACCTGACCTTGGAATACGCGGCATCACCGACGCATCGACCACCGACAACCCTTGAACGCCTTTGACTCGGCAGTACTGGTCAACTACCGCCATGGGGTCTGAATCAGGCCCCATCTTACAGGTCCCGGACACGTGCCGGGCTGTTCCCACGGTTTGCCGGATCCACAGGTCCAAAGCGTCGTCGTTCACCAGAATATCATCCGTTGGCTGGATCCTGTGATCGGCCACGTCTATATACGCCTCGGATTCCAGCAGTCTTGCCGCCATTCTTACGCCCTCCCTTACCCGTCGGATGTCGTCGGGATGCTGGAGAAAGCAGTAGTTGAAGGCTGGCTGCACTGTGGGGTCCGCAGATGCCAGCTTTACGTGTCCGGAGCCCTCAGGCAGTCCGAGGGTGCACATTAATCGTGCTGCCCTTTCCGGCGGTACATCGCCTGTCAGGTACTTGGTGCGTAAACCAGGCACACGCTCCTCCCTCTCGTCCACGACTGTGCTGGCCCTCAGAACCATATCGTTGACGGCCTTGGAACCTTCAGAGGTGTAGTGCAAGCTGAAGTGCACTGAATCGGCATCACCAACGAGGGTCTTTCCGTCTTTGACCTTGAATGTAACCTGGGCGCTGAGGTGGTTCCAAAGGCCCTGTCCGACTCCTGAAATCTCATGAACCACAGGTATCCCAAATTGATCAAGCTGATCCTTGGGACCGATGCCCGATAGCATGAGGATTTGAGGCGACTTGACAGCCCCGGCGCACAAGACAATACGTTCACCATATATCTTGAAAACCTCGCCTCCGCTTTCGACTTCAACGCCGACGGCTTTCAAATCCTCGAACAGTATCTTCCTGACGAAAACGCCTCCCCTAACTGTAAGGTTAAGACGGTGGCGCACTGGATTGAGATGGGTCATAGCGGCGCTCATCCGAATGCCGTCCACATTGTTTGAAGGAGAAACGCCGACTCCGGAAGGGTTTGGGCCGTTGGTATCCTCGTTGGCGCCATACCCCGCCTCCAAACAGGCCGCCTGGAAGGCCTTTTGAATATCAGGCCAGGTACCTGACTGACGGCGCCTTACCGGCATTGGCCCTTCCGATCCATGGAAGTCATCCTGAATGTCTAGATCACGTTCTGACTTCCTATAGTAGGGCAGCACCTTTTCGTAAGACCATTCATCATTGCCGAGAGATGACCAGAAGTCGAAATCCTCGGGGAACCCTCTTTGCATTGCCTGGCCATTAATGGAGGAACCTCCCCCGATCACCTTGCCCTGGGCCACGTGGATCTCCCCCTGCTCCTCGGTGATTGTTCCCCGCAGAGCCCAGTTGTGTTCCGAGTCTTGGGCCTCAGCAAATCTTGTGTGGCCGAACTTTACTTCGTCCGGAAGGTTGGCTGGATCAGGGTAATCCGGCCCGGCTTCCAGCAACAGAACGGAGGTATTCGCTTTATCAGCCAACCTGCTGGCCAAAACGGATCCAGCAGCACCGCCGCCAACGATAACAACGTCATATTTCATGGGTTCTCCTAAACCTTTAAATTTCAGATAGTTTCTATGTATTGCCTACAGAGCTCTTGTCGATGGGCCCGGCATCTGACTAAACGCCTGCGACCGGACGTGCAGCGTTGACGAAGGCCATTAAATCCCGCCCTTCGTCTGGCGCTCCTGTTTCTCGCAAAGTGTATGGCATGTCCAGCTACCGACGTGGCTGGAATTCTTCGTCCCACGCGATCCTATTGCCACTAACGTGGAATAATAATCTCAGAGGGATGGTTTGTCCACCTTGGAGCTATTTGGCGAAAATGGCGCAGGTTTATGTTATGTCCTACACCGTTGATTAATGCCGGACAGGTGGCATTACAGGGCCCAGGTTTCAACGAAAAATAATTCGCCTAAGTCCGTCTTTCGCAAGCCGTCCTACACATGCCTGTAACACGTCATTTTCCTCACGGCGCATACTAGAGCGTAGAGACGCGGCCCGGCTCCATCCCCAGATCCAAAGCAATCTGCGCCAAGGCTAGCGCGCTGTAATAGGAAACAATAAGAGACAAATCTACAACTCCCTGAACTCGAAGCAGGTCTTGGGCAGTCGCAAAGGTATCGTCCGACACCTTCTTGTCCTGGAGCAACTCATGGACGAAACGCGTCACAGTGGCCTCATCGTCCGTCAGGGATTCAGGGTCTTTACGGGTACGAACGCTTTCGAGAGACGCGTCGCTGATTCCTCCCTTTGCCGCCAACGTAGAGTGAGCGGTCCAGATTATGTCGCTGTCCCATTCGCGTCCGGTCGTGCTTATGGCCAGTTCCTTCAAGCCCTCCGGGATGGAACTGTTGAAACGAAGTGTCGCGCCCACTGATGTGAGGTGACCCGCCGCCTTTGGACTGTTGAGCAGCGCACGAAATTGCAGGCCAACCTCTGTCCGCCCCCTGTCTGCGGCAATCTGATCGTAAACCTGTTGACCTTCGGCATCTAGTTCGTCCCGGCTCACATAGGGTACACGTGCCATTTTTACACCTCTTTTAAGTGACTGTTGATAAGGTCTGTTAAGTGACCACTCCCATCTTATGTACCAGAATCTATGTTGGATTGCCAACATCACGACCAGGCCGATTGATCTCTGAGAACCGATGGCCTTACAAGTTAAGTGATCATCGAGGCGGCTCGATCCGAACCAGTGAACTCCAAGTCCTGAACGTGACATGCTTCGACGTGCAAACTCTACTGCTTTCACGCCGCACATGGCATACCGGGTAGCCAAGCCCGCTCAACGGTTTTTCCCTTGCCAGGGTCTTCTTTCGTACTTTGGCTTATCTGAATGATGCAAGAGAGACGACCCTCCACTACAATGCGCCATATTGGAATTAGTTGGCCTGGTGGACCAGAAGCAATGCAAGGGAGGTTTCCATGAGCGAATACATACCTAGTCCCAGAGAATGGGTGGCAGAGCAAGTTAAGCTATATGAAGGAAGCGGAGGCACCGACGGTCTGACTTTGAGGGATACAGGTCTGCCTGTCATCATTGTGACAAATCGAGGGCGGAAGACCGGCGCGACCCGCAAGACGCCTTTAATGCGAGTCGTGGACGGAAGCAGCTATGTCCTTGTGGCATCTCAGGGTGGAGCGCCAAAACATCCGGTCTGGTATCACAACTTGAAAGCGGAACCTAATGTGGAAATTCGCGACGAGGCAGAAGTACATTCGATGCGCGTCCGAGAGGTCTCTGATTCAGCCGAGAGACAACGCATCTGGGCTATCGCAGTCGAAGCATACCCGCCCTACCAGGAGTACCAGGACAAGACCGATCGCGTCATCCCGGTATTCGTAGCAGAGGCCATCAAGTAAACGGCACCTTGCCCGGCATACTAATGCTGAAAACAACTGCCAAGCCTGCCAAGTAAAGATTAGAAGATACGGGACCCTTACGTATTTAGATAAATCTGCAAGAACCATACGTGGGGGCCTAATCTTCTTTGGCCCGTTGCTCGCATATGTCATCATCGCCACGGTTTTGCGTCCTGGCCAACAGGCGATAAGCAGTCTTTACCGCACCGTCTGCCCGGCCAGGTCCAGGACCTTCTCCGCCATTTCAGACAGCATTCGCCACGCGACCTCGTTGTGCCTAGTCGCTTCGATATCGTCGTAGTACGTATCCAGCAGCACGTAGGCGCAGCCCAACTCCTCTAGTTGCGCCATGTCCCGCCGAATCTGGTCCACGGAGCCTTCGCCGACGATACGCTGGTCATCCGGCAAATCACTCCCCATAATGCGCAGGCGCACCCTAGGGCATAACGACGGCATCGGCCTGCCCTCCTCGTCGGCTATGGCCTTGAGCCTGGGTATGCCCTCGTTCTTGAACCAGTCCATGCGAATGCGGATCGGGTGATAGCCGTCACCGTAGCGAACAGCACGGCGCATGGCAGCCTCGCTGGGGCCGCCAACCCAGATGGGCGGGTGTGGTGAGCGCACCGGCCTGGGAGCCGTGTGGATGTCCTCAAAGGAGATATGCTTGCCCTGGTACGACGCCACATCCTGCGTCCACAGAAGCTTGATAGCCTCCAGGTATTCGTTGGTGATTGCGCCCCTCTGCTTGAAGGGTACCTTTAGCACGTCGAACTCACCCTGCGCCCAGCCAATGCCAACGCCAAAGATGAGCCTGCCGCCGCTTAACTGATCGACGTTGGCCAATGCCCTGGCCGTCTCCACCGGATTGCGATAGGGGACGATGATTACGGTTGTGCCGATCTCTATTTTGGTGGTCACGCCTGCCATCCAGCCAAGCAAGCTTATGGGCTCGTAGAACGGCGCGGGG
>MUCK01000011.1 GCA_002816705.1 SAR202 cluster bacterium Casp-Chloro-G4 | reverse complement strand
CAATGCCGTAAGCGGAGAAAGAATCGCCCCCCCGATGGCACCGAGAGTTCCCAGGGCTGCTCCTCCTACTCCACCACCGCCTTTTTCATAGCCCTTCTTGGCACCCTTGGCAATGCCCACTATTGGCCCGGCAACCGCTCCACCCACGGCACCGACGACACCGCCCAGTGCTCCGCCTCCTACCCTGGCCGCGCCTTTGAGTAAACCCTCCTCGCCTCGCTTCTGCTTTCTCGCGTCAGCGGCAAGGTCCTGGTATTTGGTAGTGCCAGAAATCTCCTCGTACAATTCCATTACTTTGAATAGGCTTTGCTGCCGTATACCCTTAAGGATCGCCCGGAAATTATTGGGGTCCGCAACCTTTATTTCGTCTGGCGAACCATAAATGTCTGCCAGGGTATTAACTTCCCCGTAAGAGACGACCTCAGTATTGCCATCCTTGAGAGAAATCCCCACAAGTCGGAATTGCCATTTTTTGTCATCACCCAGCTCTACCGTGGACTTCGCTACTCTCTCCTCGGCGGTTAAGCTCTTGTCATCGAAGGCCTTTTCCGTACGGGAGGTCTTGTCGGCTTCGACGAGTGCAGCTTGTGATTCTGCGGAGGCGTCTTTGGGCGGACTATCCCGGAAATACTCTATTCGCTCTATTTCCTGTTCAAAGGTGTGGAGAATATCCTCTTTGAATATCTTCTTTACGCCGGCTTGATCACCTTGAAGAACCTTGATTTCGACGTATTCTCGGCCATCGTCATCCTGCTCTACCTTTTCCCTGCCCGCCCCCATGATTTCCAGCGATTCAGGGGTGATATCGCCCAACATCCTGTGTTCCCACGACGAGTGGCGCTGCACGTGAGACATTCCAGGGATCGACTGCAGGACGCTTTGGGTGGCGCCAGAATCGATCTTCCTGTGGACCTCCGGTTCCTCTTGTACTCTGACAGCAGACCCATTTTGCTGCACCACGTGAGTCAGCTCATGCGCCAGCAATTCCTGCCCTGCAGCGCTGCCGGGACTATAATCACTCTTCCTGACAAATATGTCCTGCCCGGTGGTAAAGGCCCGCGCGCTCATGGATTCGTTCAGTGAATCGGTCTCAGGTCCCGTATGCAAGCGCACTCCACTGAAATCGGCCCCAAAGGCACCCTCCATTTTCGTGCGAACGCCATCGGCGAGACCCTGGCCTTTTCCCCTCTCCCCTTGAATGGTTTGCATAGCATCCGAATCTATAGCGCCCCCTTCCAGCCCAATATCAACTGATCGCTGGACGGGCTTCATCTGAAGCTCTTCTTCCTCTTCCTGCCTCTGAAGGGTTGCACCATCCCCAGCCATAACCTGTTTTGCCACCCGGTCGGCCTCCCGTTCGTATTTGTCACCAACAGGGCCTACGACTAGCTTTGACTGGACTACCCCATTCTTTTTGCTCTGGACATGTTCAACTAGCCTTTGAACGTAACTGTTGCCATAATCCCTGCCTATTCGACGCACTACGTCCGCTTTCTGGCGGGCGTACATCGGCTGAGACAGGCCAGGTTCACCGAGTAGGGCCGCATGCTGCTCAAACATGCTGTCGCCAGCCTGTTCGATATTCCGCATGTCGGAAACGGGCGTCATGTCCGTAAGTGTTGCTGAGGCATTCAAATTGTCGCTCAGCTTGGAGTTGGCGGGTTTACCCGTGGTCTTCCGGGCTGGCTTGGAACTCTTGGATTCTGTTATACGCATTCCCTAGATCCCCATTTTATGAATATTTCCATCATGCCTTAGCAATATGTGTCAACACGTCTTTGGGGCGTCTGTTCTTCGTCTGTCGGAGACTCCGTATTCCAGCCTTCGAATTTCGGCGCGAAATGTTCTAACTGCCCTAGCGTCAGGAATGTTCAGCGATGGGTTCCACTACCCTCTCCTGATTGATTGTGAATGGCATCAAATGCAGGCCGGGGTTCACAAACACCTGCCCTATTTGCTACCTCGTTATCTCTTACAACAAATCAGCATCTGGCCTACAATATCATCTGCCTCTGGATGCCCAGAGAGGCGCAGCGCCCCCTATGAAGGGCTCAAATACAGCCGGCCAATCGGTCATGCCTGGGGCTCCCATTGATGTCAGATGAAACACGATAGTGAACAGATTACTTGAGATTCAGACGACCTAGGCTCTTCTACGGCTGGTGGATCACCATCATCGGCCTGGTTATGAACATGTTGGCCAGCGGTACCTATTGGACTGGCGCAACTGTATTTTTCCTTCCCATCACCCGCGACCTTTCACTGAGTCGTTCCGCTACTTCCCTGGCTTTCTCTCTGGCTCGACTTGAAGGCGGCATAGGGGGTCCCCTCGTAGGCTACGTGGTGGACAGGTTTGGTCCCAGGCGCATAGCACTCTTTGGAGGAGTGATGGCCGGACTGGGATTCATCCTGCTCTCTCAAGCGAACAATTACGTGATGTTTTTGGTCATCTACGTCGGCGTTCTTTCCTTGGGGTTTAACGCTGGCTTCAACCACGCCATAATGACCTCCGTAAATTCATGGTTCGTTCGAAGGCGCGGCGTAGCGATGGCCGTAGTTGCGGCAGGGATCTCCCTCGGCGGCGCTGTCATTACGCCCCTACTGGCCTACGTAATTTTCCAATACGGTTGGAAGACGGCCGCCGTGTCAGCAGGTGTAGTCCTTCTGGCCTTCTCCATTCCTCTGTCATATTTCATCAGGTCGTCCCCCGAAAGCATGGGATTGCTTCCCGATGGCGACCAACGCCCACCGCCAAGAGCTGGCGTTGAAACGCAGATCACCTCGCACACCATCGACTTTACTGCACGAGAGGCCATTAAAACCTACTCTTACTGGTTCATGGCCCTGGCCATAGGACTGAGGATTGCAGCTCAGGCGGCCCTAGTCGTTCACATGGTCCCCATTCTTGTCTGGAAAGGTCAGCCAGAGGTCGTTGCCCCACTGCTTATAGGCATCATGTCCCTCGTTGCGGTAGGGTTACGGTTCGTGACAGGCTACCTCAGCGACATATGGTCGCGTCAAAAGGTCGCATCCGTTGGCATGGTAATGGGCGCTCTCAGCGTAATAATTCTGCTAACTACGAGGGGTGCGTTTTGGCAACTGGTGCTTTTTGTCCTTCTGTTCGCCTTCGCGGAGAGCGTGAGCGCGGTGAGTTGGGCGTTAATAGGAGACTTTTTCGGAAGAAGGAGTTTTGCCACCCTCAGAGGAGGTGTAACCACAGTTCACAGCTTTCTCTCTATGGGAACGCCGGTGTTTGCCGGCATGGTGTTCGACAGAACGGAAAGCTATTTCTGGGCCTTGATCCCTATAACCGGACTTTTCATTGCGGCTGGTGTTGCATTCTGGTTTTTGCCGAAGCCTAAATTGCCTCAGAGGTTGATTGAATTATCTGCCGAGGCAGAAGACAGTTAGGGCTTTGGATTTCCTAGCCCTGACGTCGGTCTCAGGACTTTCCAGCCTCCACTTTCATTATCAACATCCACCGGCCGCGACGAACTTGAAGGCTTAGTGCCAGTCGTGTGACCTGGGCATTTCGGCTGGTATTTGTATCGAGGTTATATGAGAAACGATAACACTCGTAGTTCCATCCCACTTAGCGATTTTTCCAGAGGCTATTATCACGTCTCTTCTTAATTCTTTTTTGAATTTCGCGAATATTTTAGGATATACAATTAACTGGATGTCAGAAGTCTCATCCTCAATCGTAATGTAAGTCGTCCCCTCCTCACCCCTGGGGTGTTGCCTGGCTATAGGCCAACCAGCTACGGTGACCTCATCTCTCTCGCCAGCGTCGTACACCTTCTGAGCAGTTATAACCTTGGAACTAAGGGCCGACCTTAAGTAAGCCATCAGGTGGCTTTTGGGGTGGATGTGCATAATCTCGTATTCCATGATCATTTTCTGGTAGTCAGTGAAGTCCTCCAATTCCGGCAAACTGTCATCCATTGAAATGGGAAGAACCAGCTGGCCCTTGGATGGACGACTGTAGAGGCCAGCCTCCCACAATGCTATCTTCCTGTTCGGCGTGACATTGTCGAATGCTCCCGCTAATCCAAGGGACCTCACCGCCTTGGGCTTCAGGCCAGTGCGTCGTACCAGGTCGCCGGCATGTCTGTATGGTCCGTTTCGCTCTCTCTCTTCGAGGATGACGCCAGCCGATTCTCCAGATATGTTTTTAACGAACCGAAATCCCAAGAGGACCGAGTCCTCAAGCGCGGTGCATCTGTAATTACTAAGGTTTATGTCGGGGTTCAGGAACGGGACACTGTGACGTTTTGCGTCTTCCTTGATGGCCTCAAGGGGATAGAATCCCATGGGCTGACTGTTCATAAATGAAACGTAGAATTCAATCGGGTAATGGCACTTGAACCAGGCGGCCTGATACGCCGTTATGCCAAAGGCATAGCTATGGGACTCCGGGAACATATAGTGCCCATTGATCTTTTGAAAAATCTTGCGCGCCGTATCCTCGTCTACGTCCCTTTTAAGCGCTCCATCCCGAAATTTCACCCAATCTCGCTTTATAAGGCGCTCATTGTTAGACTTCGAAAAGTCGCGCCTGATCTCCTCTGCCTCGGAGCCAGTTAGTCCTGCTACGTCCATGATGAGTTGGGTGACCTGCTCCTGCCAGACTATGATGCCGTACCCTCTCGCAAGCGCATCCTTTTCAAGTTTATGGTCATAGCTCCAAGGCGCTCCATGTCTGTATCGATCCACAAAATTCGAGACGGCGCTACCTTGCATTCCTACACCCGGCCTTATGAGAGCCACCTGGTAGGCTATATCCTTGTAGCTCTGGGGCTTGAGGCGCTGAGCCATCATAAGCTGGGCAGGGGATTGCAGGTCGAAAACACACATCGCCTTGCCCTCGCCGATCATCTTGTACGTGTCCGCATCGTGGGGGTCAATCCGGCTGACATCAACGCTTACCCCTGTACGCTCCATCACCAGGTCTCTGGCCTCCTCTAGCTGGTCTAGGACAGGAAGAGAAAGGAGGTCAATTTTTGCGAAGTTGGCATCCTGGACCGTATCCTTGTCCCAGTCCATTATGTAACGGCCCTCTATTGCGCCATCCCTTATAGGTACCATCTCAGGAATCGGAGCCGTGCTGAGCACCATGCCTCCCACATGCTGCCCAAGGCCTCTAGGCGCTCCCATAAGCTGAGGCGCAAGCTCTATCAGGTCTTTCCACAAAGGCGCGTTGACCTTATCCTTGAACTCCGGACTAGCCAGCATATCCTGCTTCAGAGTGCGGGCATCTGATATGGATTTCAGGACTTTCAGATTCTCCTCTGGTATGCCAAACGCCTTACCAAGGTCGGTAATTACCCCTCTGGTACGGTACTTTGAGATCGCTCCCACTAGCACGGCATGCTCTTCGCCCCAATCGCTGTGAATTCTAGTGATTAGCTTTTCTCGAATACTCCTGGGGAAATCGAGGTCTATGTCTGGAAGTTTGCTCATATCCTCAGGCAAAAATCGATCCAGTGGTAGGTCGTACAGAAGTGGGTCAACATGGGAAAGCCCAAGCAGATATCCCACCAAGAGTGCCACGGAAGACCCCCTCCCCCTTCCAGGAGGATGTTCTTCCATTGGTGTTTCAGGACTTACAAGCCCCTCCTCAATCATGATTTTGTATGCGGTTACTGCTATGTCTCTGTAAAGCAGGATAAATCCCGAGAGATTGTGTTTTTCAAATAACCTTAGCTCCTTCTGCAGCCGCGCTTCTATCTTGTCGGTTATCCCGCCGTAGCGACGCTGCGCCGACTCGTAGGTAAGCCTTCGCAGGTAGGTTTCCGGGGTATACCCGTCGGGCACGGGAGGAGTAGGCAGTCGATATCCCAGATCCTTCGTTAGATCAAATTCGCAAGCTTCTGCGATCCGCACCGTATTCTCAACTGCCTCAGGACACCAACGAAACAGCCTGACCATTTGCTCGGCAGTCTTTAGATAGCACTCGCCCGAGAGTTCAAGATCGTCAATGACTTCGCTAAGGGTGGAGTTACGTTTAATGGCCGTGAGGGCGTTCTGGAGCTTGAAACGTTCCGGTACGTGGTAGAAAACGTTGTTGGAGCAAACTAAAGGGGCCCCAACCTTTCTGGCCAGCCTGACAAGCTCATGGTTGCGCCTGGTGTCCCCAAACATCATCGTCTGCTGAAGCTCCACGTATACAGAATCGCGCCCGAACCACTCCATATAGTTTCTCAAGGTTTGCTCAGCAGCTTCGTAATACCCCTGATACACCAACCTGGGTATGGTCCCGTCCCTTCCGCCGGTAATCACAATCGTACCTTCGCCATTATCGGGAATGTAGTCGGGATTAAGCTGAGGATTCTGGCGATCAACCCGACTAGCGTAGGTAAAGAGTCGGGAAATATTGGAGTAGCCCGTTCTATTCTTGGCAAGCAGGGTGAGTCGAGAGCCATCCATCATGGTTATGTCGCCCCCTGTTATAGGACGTAACCCTGATTCTTTTGCCTCACGAGCGAACTCCAAGGCCCCGCACATGTTGGTATCCGTAAGCGCCAGCGCCGGGTATCCGATTTCCTTTGCGCGCTCAACAAGCTCATGCACATGGGACGCGCCTTCTCCAAACGAGTAAAAGCTGCGAGCGCGAAGCTCTACGTAAGGTGATGTCATAGGTGTTCGTACTTGCCCTAGTAGTTCTGGCGGAACCAACGGCCAGTACGCTGATCACAGAATATCGTTATGAGTTGTGCATTCTTCAGTTCCAGGTGAAAGTATCTTCGCTCAATGGGGCCTGACAGCCACCACAGAATAACGCTCCACAGGTCTAATACTTTGACGATCTCCATCCATTTCCTAATACGTCCTTCCAAGTAAAGGGCAACAGGTTTTCGACTGTTATTCGTCTTTACTTCTATGGGCACCGGCTCTCTGACTGATTTCATAGAAGCCGGAATATTGGGATCAATGGGCGACAAGAATGCGCGTAGCTCTGGAACCGGGTGATGAGGGTGTATCTCGACCACATGTTGCAACGCTGGACTGTTGCCCATTTTGGCTCTAATCCGATGGTCCGTTACGTGTAAGTCCTGCCTCTTTCGCCTTCGCTTAAGGTCGCCATCGAAAAATTCACCCTGTCGCCCATAATCGTCAGTGAAATCTGAAACTGTCAGAAAGACTTCATTCGGAATACCAGACAAATCTAAAGTAGATATATTGCTCCTCAGAACGTATATCAGCCTTTCGTAACTTCTAGCAGGCTCTTTAAGGGCAACAGTCTTTTTCCAAGAGATGCCGTTGTGAATGCTGCAATCAACCTCAGCCCTACCGATGAGCTTCCCGGACATTTCCGGCTTCGCAAATACTCTTTTCGAGAGAGAATCCAGAGCGGCAAAAAACGCGTCACTGGTAACCGCCCAATACGGAAGGGACATCTGCTCTGTCAACGTCTCAGTCTGTTTAATTGGAACTACGTGACGATTATCAATTCCGTTGCACAGCTCCCAAATATACTTCCCCTGTGGGCCAAGTTGCGCTTGAAGCTCCCCAACACTCAGTAAGGCCACATCCCCGATTGTGTGCAATCCAAACCCACCTAGCCTTTCGATGTATGACCGTTCAACAGGCAGGCGGTCTATGGGACTGTTTGTAAGAAAGCCTCTTACGTCACCGGGGGCCTTAAAAAAGGCCTGTCCGCCTGCTGCCCTGGCAGCGACGTACGCGGGAAACTTTCCCTGCGCTACGCCAATATGCGGATTTAAATCATCGGGAATACTGTGTATGAGAGCATCGAGAAGATTATTCTCACCACCATAAAGTCGCTCGAACCCGTCCAGTTCGAGGTAAACACAGCCGAGGTCAGCCACTTCGATTCGATCACATACATGTGATAACGAGTCGATTGTCTCCTCAAAAACTTTGCGGTAGTAGGCCTCGTCAGAATCCAGTAAGATTACGTTGTTCCGGCGGGAAACGGCGTCTTCCAATGTCATTCCCGCTGTTACTTCAGAGACCTCTGGGAAGCGGTCAACTACCAGAGGTCTCGCCTTCGAACGGTCGACAATCACTACCGGCTTATCTTTCAACTCAGCGTGACGTCTCATTTCTGCCTTGGCCCTAAAGTGCGATACAAGAACGCATGCCTTCATTCACATCAGCCTCCTCTTCAAGTGCAATGACTCCCGATGATACAGAACACTTGTTCTGTTGTCAACGCCTGTACTCCTGTACTGCGCGGTTCCCACTGAACGGTATTTAGGTAAAGCACAGGAATCGCCAAGCCTTTCCTCATCCGCACAACTGCGCCACGTGGTCAATGAAGTCCTGCGAACGGGCGAAGTTTGCTACATAGTTGCCAGTTGCCACTCATCCGTCCATATCAGGTAAAATGCGCTAACAATCGCCCGCCGACAACAACCAAATTATGGAGAATGCAAAATGCCCAAGATGACCGGGGGTAAGTTCCTCGCAGAAACAGTACATGGTTACGGGATAAATCACGTCTTTTTCATGCCATACATAGCCCCCAGGGCTCTGATGGAAATGGAAAAGCTGGGGATCAAGCGTATCCAGACCCACGGGGAAAAGGCCGCCGCCTATATGGCCGACGGCTACGCCCGCGCCAACCACAGCGCCGGCCTCTGCATGGCTCAATCTGTCGGCTCTGTCAATCTCGCTGCCGGACTACAGGACGCCTACCTGGCATGCTCTCCTGTCATTGCCATAACAGGTCGCGAGAGCCAGATTAATCAGCAACGCCATGCTTATCAGGAAGTTGATCACGCTAATCCGTTCTCGGCAGTCACCAAGTACAGCGCCTTTGTTGCCAACCCGGAGCAACTGCCGATCTATTTGCGCCAAGCCTTTCGCTCTGCTACGTCTGGCACGCCCAAGCCCGTCCATCTCGACTTAGAGGGCATCGCTGGACAGGCCGTCATGGAATCCGACGCCGATCTGGACGTGGTCGTCGAAGAGATGTTCACGCAAGTACCCCCCTTCCGACCGGAAGCGGAGTTGGAAAAGGTCACGGATGCGATTCGCTTGCTCACTCAGGCCAAACGTCCCGTCATTGTGGCCGGTGGTGGTGTGACCCTATCGGGAGCCAGCGCTGAACTGCAGTCCCTGGCTGAGAAGCTATCCATCCCTGTTGCCACCTCTTTGAATGCCAAAACGATGTTCCCCAACAATCATCCGCTGGCGGTAGGTGTCCCGGGCGCATACTCACGAGCCTGTTCCAATCAGATACTTTGCGAGGCGGACCTCGTATTCTTCATCGGCAGCCACACCGGGGGCCAGGTGACCAATGCGTACCAGATCCCGCCACAGGGAACGCCAGTCATCCAGCTTGATATCAATCCCGATGAGCTGGGGCGCAACTACCCGATCGAAGTGGGTATGCAGGGGGATGTCAGAAATACTCTACGCAAAATGCTCGAGTATTCCGAGGACATTCAGCCGCGCGATGAATGGGTCGGCCGTGTGCAGGAACTGGTGCAGAACTGGAGGGATAGCGTCAGCGACAAGGTCAACTCCGACACTGAACCCATCCTTCCAGAACGCCTCTGTCGAGAACTGGCCGACTACATGCCTTCCGACGCGGTACTTGTTTCAGACACTGGCCATTCCGGCATCTGGACCGGCACCATGATTGACTTCAAGCATCCGGACCAGAATTACATTCGCTGCGCCGGCTCCCTGGGATGGGGCTTCCCTGCTGCGATGGGAGTAAAATGCGCACAGCCAGATAGACCTGTACTGTGCTTCACTGGTGACGGCGGTATCTGGTACCATCTCACCGAATTAGAAACCGCCCGGAGATGTGGGATTAACACAGTAACCGTGGTAAATAACAATCACTCTTTGAACCAGGAAAAGGGTGGCGTTGAGTCCATTTACGGCGGGCAAACCCCAGGCTCCGACGAGCTTTGGGTATTCCCCGAAACCGACTTTGCCAAAATAGCCGAATCCATGGACTGTTTCGGAATTACAGTCAACAAACCAGGCGAATTTGCTGGCGCGCTGGACCAGGCCTTCGCTTCAGGGAAACCAGCCATTGTTGATGTCAAAACGCACATAGACGGCATTGCGCCTCGAGCGTGGATGCCGACGTAAAGGAATCTTATATGTTGGTGGACCAGACCTTTCCCTCTCACTTTAATCCTCTCCCTGAGGGAGAGGACATTATCCCTTCCCCCTTGATGGGGGAAGGTTAGGATGAGGGTGAGACACTTCGGACTTGCATCACAGTTACTGATACAGGAGGAAATGTAAAAAATGAAATCTGATCGAGCGCTTGTGGCTCATCTTATGAGGCGCGCCAGTTTCGGCGCCACGCCTGCGGAGCTTGATGCTCTGACCCGCGATAAGACCTACGAGGAGATAGTTGAGGACCTCGTTACACCGGAGCGATTCCCAGAGATCGACATTTCCTATTTGGAAAGATACTACGGCGGGGAACTCCTGGCCGTTCACGTTGGGAAATGGCTATACCGCATGGTCAACACCCAGAGGCCGCTTGAAGAAAAGATGTCCCTCTTTTTGCACCACATATTCCCTGTCGCGTGGGGCAAAAGTGAGCACCTGGACTCATTACTCAAAGAGATCAAGATGTTCCGGGAAGTTGGTATGACTAACTTCAAAGAAATTCTCCTGCAACTGTCCCGAGACCCTGCCATGATTTTCTGGCTGGACAATAACGAAAACCACAAGAATGAGATAAATGAGAACTACGGTAGAGAGCTGCTAGAGCTATTCAGCATGGGAGTCGGGAATTACACGGAAGACGATATCAAGAGCGCCTCACGCGCCTTCACAGGGTGGACCTTCCGTCAGCCTCTGTCCATCTACCCCTTCGGCCACTTCCCAGCCGACTTCGAGTTCGTGCCGGAAGACCACGACGATGGAGAAAAGGAGTTCCTCGGCCATAAGGGCAACTTTAACGGCGAGGACATAATAGACATCATCGTTAAGCAGCCGGCCACGGCGCGGTTCATATCCAGGCACCTGTATAACTTCTTCGTGGAAGACGAAACCCAGGTACCTTCATGGGCGACGGAACCAGCAAAGGACGAAGCTGCAATAGCCACGTTATCCAAGGTTTTTATGGAAACCGAGGGAGACATGAGAGCCGTTCTCAAGACGTTGTTCAACTCAGAATTCTTCAAGAACGCTATAAGCCTGCACAAGGTGAAAAGTCCCACCGAGTTGATTGCAGGAGTCCTCAAGCAGACAGGAGAATTCAGCAAGCCAACGCCAGGCATCCACGAGTTTGCGATTACCACCTTGAACGGTTCATTAATCGAAGGCACGATGGCAATTATGGGCCAGAGGCTCATGAACCCTCCGACTGTAGAAGGGTGGCACACCGGCCACGAATGGATTGATTCTGGAACACTTAGCGAAAGAATCGGCTTTGTTGAACGACAATTCGCAGACCAGTCCAAGCCCGGCATACAGAATATCATCTCAAGGGCGGGCAGCCTGGACGATGACCCATCGAAGATAGTTGACCGGTGCATTGAACTTATGGGTGGTGTCAAAGTAAGCGACGCAACCTACGAGTCCATGATTTCTTACGCAAAGGAATTGAAAGACCTGAAGGATAATGACGAATCCGAGGATGTGGGCGTACACAATATTCTTCAAATGTTGGCATCGACCGTCGATTACCAGTTCGCTTAAGACCTGTAATTTCTAACGTGAAGGATGAAATGATATGAGCAACAGCAAAGCAGATAACACCCTTGTGGTCGTTCAGCTTACTGGCGGCAACGACTTTATGAACACCATAGTTCCTTACACCAACAAGCATTACTACGATGCTCGAAAGAAGGTCGTTCTCTCTCAGGACCAGGTCCTGCCTATCAATGACGACCTTGCCATAAACGCTAATGCTGCTCCTTTCAAACGGCTTTACGATGAAGGGCAGATGGCGATCATACAGGGCATCGGATATCCGAATTCCAACAGGTCTCACTTCCGAGGTATGGATATCTGGCACACCGCAGAACCAAACAAAATTGGCAGCGAAGGCTGGTTGGCGCAGGCCGTTCAGGAACTCGACCCCAAAGGAGAGAATGTCCTGACGGGGGTGAACATTGGCCAGGGCCTTCCCCGCGCGATGGCCAAGACTGGCGTCCCCGTTACCTCCATTGGAGACCTGGAGGGATACGGCGTCATGAATAAAATAGAAAAGGACCAACTTCGGGACAAGGCCATCGAAGCCTTCAAGTCCATCTATGGCCAAGCAATTGGCACAGGACCTGTTGCCGAGTACATCGGCAAAACCGGGCTGGACGTACTCGAAGGCGCGGATTTGCTGTCTAGCGTCGCAGAACAGTACAAGTCCTCCATAGAATATGCCGACAACGCCATAGCCAAAAGCCTGAGGGACGTTGCGAGAATTCATCTCGCAGACCTGGGCACAAGAGTCTTCTATGCAAGCCATGGCGGGTACGACACCCATGCCAACGAGATGCCCAGCCATCCCAAGCTGGTGGGTGATCTCTCTGGCGCAATATCCGACTTTCTAGATGATCTGAGAGAACACGACGCCGGAGAGAACGTGACAGTACTGGTGTTCACAGAGTTCGGAAGGCGAATGCGCGACAACGGCAGCGGCACGGACCACGGCACAGGTGGCGGCGCATTTATGTTCGGCAATAGAATTATCGGCGGGCTGTACTCGGAGTACCCTTCCCTGGACCCGAAGGAATGGGAACATGGCGAGGACCTGAAGCACACCATCGATTTCAGAGGCATTTATGGCACAGTGCTTGAACAGTGGCTTGATGTGGAAGCCAGCCCAATCGTCAAGGGAAACTTCGAACAGATCACGCCGTTCAAGGCTTAACGGATTTCTTCCAGGAGGATATATCTATGGCACGTCCACATGGATTGCTAAGAGCCGGGTATCCGTATCTAAAGACTCTCGGCATGCGACGAATAACAAACTTCCCGGCGGACATTGCGTTCGCTAAAGATGACACCGCCCTCATTCTCTGTCGCTCAGAAGGTGTGGCGATCATCAGGATCTGGCCCCTCGAAGACATGGAGCAGCAAACTGATGACCTCAAGTCCATTGGTAGCTACGGCACAGACGACGGCCAGTTTCAGTGGCCCGTACAAATAATCACTAATGATGCTGGAGACATTTTCGTCAGTGATGAGGCTACTAACCGGATAACAAAGTTCAACGAAGCCGGCGAGTTCGTATCGAAATGGGGGACGACAGGTGACGCGGAAGGCCAGTTCAACGGCCCAACAGGCATCGCGTTCAATCCTGACGGCAACATGGTCGTGGTGGATTCCAAGAACCACAGGATTCAGGAATACACCGTGGATGGGGAGTATATAGGCGGGTTCGGTTCACACGGCTCAGAACCCGGACAGATTGACCTTCCCTGGGGACTCCATGTTGATGAGCTGGGTGACATTTACGTGGCTGACTGGGGCAATCATAGGTTCCAGGTATTCTCCAGCAATGGCGAATTGAAGAATGTCGTAGGCGCATTTGGCACTGGAGAAGGTCAATTTAATCGACCTACAGGTATAGCTGTGGATAACCATGGCGACATTTATGTTGCAGACTGGGGCAACGACCGTGTGCAGATGTATAACTCTGAAGGCCACTACATACAAAGCTTCAGGGGCGATGCTTCGTTGTCGCGAGTTGCCAGGTCATACATGCTTACGAACGCCGTGTCTAACCGCCTGCGGGAAACCGGCCGCATTGAGCAGGAGAAGTATCTCAGGCGACCCCGGTCCGTGAGAATAGACGACGAGTTCCGTCTGTTCATACCTGACTACGAAACCTATCGAGTGCAGATATACCAGAAGGATTTTATTCCGTTGGATAAATCGCAGTTTGCCGAACCGCTTAGAAACCCGACCCTAGAGGTCACATGACCTCATAGGCCCGGCGTACATACAGGTCGTTCAAAATTCTTCTTGGAAACATTGTCAAAAATAAAAGGCGCTTTGATTACAAAGCGCCTTTTATTCATCGTGAGGGAATCACTCCGGGCTTAGTTAAGCCTCAATCAATCCTCTTTCAATAGCTACAGAGAGAAGGTCACCCTCTTTTTGCAAGTGGGCTTGTATGGCCGCAGTGGCGGAATTGACCATCTCAGAATCCAGTGAACCCGCGCCATCTGCGAAACCCGCTTCTTCAAGAAGCCGTTTGCCCTCATCGCGAATTTGTGACAGAGCCCAAGAGATCTGCTTCTCGCCTTCAACTACGCCCTCTGGGAAATCTACGTGCGATCCTCCAGCCCCTAACTTGTCATACCCGCCCTCATGCCAATGCCCCAGGGCGCCATGACAATCGAAACGTATGACCTCTACGCCTTTCACATCAACTCCGAAGGTTGGCCCTCCGATTTTGGACTTCAAACACCTCATGGGCCACAGATACATAGTAACGTCGCCTGACTGGGACAAGGAACTAACCAGTTCCTCTCCCAAATATGTTTCTCCCGCAATTGTGGTTGCCAATCTAATATTCTCCTCTTCTTTAATATGAATAGACGTTCTAAAATCCAGGGTTTTGCCAGTCAACTCGTGTCAGCCGCAATCACCGATGCGTCACGTCTAGGCAAAAACTATCACCGTCTTCGAACTGTGTCAACCTGAGGCTACATTTCTCCCGGATCACCGCCCGGTCCTTGGCTGGTCGCCCGGTTCCAGTTTCGCTCTTATTCATGCACAGTCACCGGCCCTACACACGGCGAAACTTCGGCGTCAACGAGGCCAGAGCCACAACTAGCGCAATGCCGACGATTCCGTTGATGGCGGCAGTAGTTGGCGCTCCCCACATGCTCGCCAAAAATCCAGCAGTCGTGCTTCCAAACGTGTGGGCGTATATCGCAAGAACTCGAAGGCCCGTAATCCTTCCCCGAAACTCAGGTGTGACCGTTCGCAAAAGAACCGTCAGAATAAGAACCAGCGTGGACGAAAATGCCATCCCAGTCACAACTAGAATGGCAAGGGACAGAGGGAACGAAGTAGACCTGGAGAAAACGGCCATTGAGGCGTGCCAGATAATCACAGCCACTATAAGCCGAATTCCCGTGTGTTTCACACTTCCGGTGAACGCCAGGTTAAGCGAGCCTATAAACGCTCCGATGCCGAATGCGGAAATCAGCAGGCCCAGACCCTGTACGTCAACGTCCAACACATCCTTGGCGAAGACGGGCATGAGTGTCGTGTGCAGCGGAAATCCTGTGAGGTTAATTATCACGGCCAAAGCCAGCGCCGCCCACAAAACCTGACTGCCCTTAACGTACAGCAGCCCCGTACTGATCATCCGCCAGACCGACTCCTGGTTCCTAACTATTCCTGATCTTTGAACCTGAATAAATAACGCCGCGATCCCGGAAGTGGCGTAAATGACGGCAATCAGCGCATAGGCTCCTTCAGGGCCGTATGCCTTGTAAAGGAAGCCGACCATCGTGGCCCCGAATATCAGGTTTACGTCCATCCCAGTATTGATCAGTGCAACAGCATTGGAAATCCTGTCCGGCGTAACGCTGTCGGCGGCAAGGGACTGGCCAGCGGGCATCTGAAATGTCCTGACGAGGCCTCCCGTGAACGCAATGACGAACACGTGCCACACGGCCAACAGGTCCGTCACCAGTAAGAACAGCATCAGCAACGACAGCGATGTCCACGCCAGGCCAACCACCGCCAGAATCATGTGACGCGGCAGCCTGTCCACAACGGCGCCAGCGTAAAGGGCCAACAGGTTGGCGGCCAATCTGGACGCCGTCACAAGCCCTACCAGGAACGGGGAATCCGTAAGTATCAGGATGTACCACGCCAGCACTATGGTTTCCATCTGGACTCCCATTCCGCCAAGCATCACGGACGACCAGGTCAGTCGAAAGTTGCGTTGGCTGAATAGGGATAGCGGAACCATCGCGCCGCGTACCCTGGATGACGCGTTCAAATATATAGGGCCTGGTTAATAATGATCGACATGGGATTCGCAAACATGCCTATCGGTTACCACCCCAGCATAACGGACTCTCGTCTGGGGTCCGCCCCGCCTACGTAGGCGCCCGAACTCGAGTCTATGGTTATCGGCACAAAACCGTTAGTCACGGCCCACGGCCCGACTATTTCAGCATCGTGACCTCTGTCCTTAAGGCTATCCACCGTGTCCTGAGGGATGCGCCCCTCCAAGACCAGCCGATTCGGCGCAACGCGATGCGGCCACGGCGACTGCGGGAAGCTGTATCCGCAGAACCTGGGAGCCTCTACTGCTTCCTGAACGTTCATACCGAAGTCCACCATATTGCAGAAAACCTGTAAGCAGCTTTGCGGCTGGCTGTCACCTCCCGGCGTTCCAAGGGTGAAGAGCGGGGCGCCGTCCTTGAATACCAGGAACGTGCAGGGAGTGGTACGAGGCCGCTTCCTTGGCGCGAGAGCATTGGGGTTATCCGAGTCCAGCCAGAAGTAACTGCCTCGACAGTTTATGACGATGCCTGTATCACCCAACACCATACCCTGAGCCAAGGCGGAGTAGCTGCTGGGTGTGGCCGAAACGATATTGCCGTCGGCATCGGCCACAGCGATGTGCGTCGTGCCGTCCTGAGCCCCAACCTCCTCAAGACTTGGCAAGGCTTCCGACTCCGAATAACCTTCAAGCACCGCCCTCATGTTGACCGGATCGCCCGGGGGATAAACGGCCTGCGCTTTCTCAGTATTCAGGATGCCCCTTCTTAACGACGCATACTCATCAGACAATAGGCCATCGAATGGCACGTCCACGAAATCGGGGTCACCGGCATAACGCTCCCGATCAGCCATGGCCAGCTTCAGGGCCTCGACCTGCAGGTGAATCGCTCGCGGGCTGTTGTGGCCAAGCGAGGCTATATCGAACCCTTCCAGTATATTCAGCGCCTGCATAAGCACAATTCCCTGCGTCCAGGTGCGGTTGGTGAATATCTTCAGTCCACGATAGGTCGTCGAAAGAGGCTCCTCCATAGGCGAGGTGTAATCGGCAAAGTCTTCCATGGTGTAAAGGCCACCGAGTTCCTTAAGCGCCTTAACCATTCTGGCCCCAACGTCGCCCTTATAGAAAACGTCCCTGGCAGCCTGGATTCCCTGGTCGCGGGACTTGCCTGCTGCAAGTGCGGCCTCTTCCCCCTGTGCCATAATCGACAGCGTTCTGGCGAGATCGGTCTGCTTGAAGATGCTGCCCAGTGCCGGAGGACTGCCGCCGGGGAGAAACACCCTGGCGGAATCCGGATACTTCTGCAAGTTGCTCAGGCGGTCAGGCGCGGCGACCACTCTGGTAAAAAGCTGGTAGGCGGGAAACCCTTTGGATGCCAGTTCTGTAGCCCTACGCACAACCTGACCAAAGCTCAATGTTCCATGCTCGGCCAGCATAGCCAGTAGCGCAGATATTACACCGGGCACCGTTGTGCTGGGAATGCCCTTGGGAATCTCTCCCCATTTTTCCATGTAGTAATCAATATTGGCCGCGGCGGCAGACCATCCCTGCCCTACTACGGAACGCACCTTCTTGGATGAAGCGTCGTAGTAAAGCATGGCAACTTCGCCACCTAGCGTGTAATGCGCAGAGGGCTCCAATACCCCAGCAGCCAACGCAGTCGCGACAGCGGCGTCCATGGCATTGCCACCTTGCGCTAGGATACTCATGCCCGTCTGCGCGGTTAGCTGCGTTCCAGCCCCAACCATGCCTTCCATGCCCCAGACCATAGGTCGATGAGAGTACTCACCGTGCGTTCCAACCACTTGAGACGAAGAGTGTGAGTCCATAGCTGTTTCCTCTTAGGCTGTATTGATGTCGACCGCGCCATTGCCTCCTTACGCTGGCTCTTGGATGGGAGGTGCACTGGCGAGATTGGTCGCGTCGAAATAGTACCACAGCGAAGTGTGCTCACACCCGACGCTACTTTGTGTCAAAATGATGGGAGATTCCAGGTACCGGGAATTACGGGCGATGCCGCCTCTTTGCATGCCCAGGCCAAGTCTATCGCGGCCAACCCGTGGGCGCAATATCTTCCTGCTATCGAGGAGCCAAAAACTCCCTAAACAGCGTTTATGTCGGTAGGAAAGATACCTTAATCAGCGGTCTGGCTCAGAAACCCTTCTATCTGTTGAAGTTCCTTCTTATTGATTCGCCGGGAAATCATGGGAGTGAATAGCCGTTCCAGGAGTCCACTTATGCCTGAGTTCGTTCGCATGCTGGTGGCAATTGTCAGGCGTGTGTGCGCACCGGACTTCAGCGGGTCAACGGTGAATGTTGTGATAACTCCGGCGGATTCATCCGCTTCCATCAGTACGCGGCCCGGCTCTGGTTCCGTAACTGTCATGCGGTAGTGGGCCTCTACACCCATCACCTTCATGCCTACGCGCAAAACCGTGCCCTCTCCCTGTCCGCCCCCCTCTAGTAAGGCTTTGGAAGGATGGCTGGGTGTTTCACGTGGTAATCAGACAGCACTGCGTAGACCCTGTCCGGCGGCGCGCCTATTTCGCGGCTCGCTTCAATGTGCATCTGCCCCATAACTAAGACCTCTCCTGAGATTCGTTGGAATTGCTCTGCCTTCCTTGACTTCCCGACCAAGGAGGATAAAACTGATGACTTGTCCGACGCCGCTCCGGTCTCGGATCAGACCCTGTCCCAAGTTTCAATAAAGCCGGATATATGTCATGTGTAGGTATCCTACTCCGACAGGTCCTCCGGGTTCCCGACGACCCAGGTTAATACATGAGGGTAGATTGGCTTTTCAACATCGTCAATCGGCTGGGTATCCATGGACCCACCCAATCGAAACCACATTCTCAGGCAACGGTCGATCACTAGGCAATAATATCACAGCCTTGCTTTCTTATTCGCTGCTGCGGGCCACACGAGGGGCGGCAGGATTACTAACCAGACTAACCCTCCTTTCCCGCCCTGTTCGATTCGTTATAGAATGCCACGCACATGAAATCTATTTCGGGAAGTGAATTAATGAGAACCAATTCCACCAAAGCAAAGCTCAAGAACGGCGAGGTCGTGTACGGCGCGATTATCAGCCGGGACTCTCCTGACCTGGTAGAGTTATTCGGGGCAATAGGCTTCGACTTCGTGATGATCGACTGCGAGCACGGGCCTATGAATTTAGACCAGGTAGAGCATATGGTGCGAGCTGCTGAGGTCTTTGGCATTACCCCCATCACACGCATTCCCGACCACGCTGACTCTACGATTCTGCGCTTTCTTGACCGGGGCGTACAGGGAATAATAGTGCCGCACGTCAACACTCGAGAACAGGCTGACGCCATAGCGCGAGCAGCCCGATACCATCCTGAAGGCCACCGAGGCGTGGCAGGGGGACGGCCCCACGACTACGGCGTTGGCATTTCCAGGGAAGAGTCGATGCGCTGGATAAACGCGGAAATACTGGTCATTCCAATGGTCGAAGAGACGGAAGCGGTAGAGAACCTGGACGCCATACTTAGCGTTCCGGGCGTCGACGTGCTGCACGTGGCTTCCGGTGACCTGGGCCAGAGCATGGGCAACCCTGGACCAGCAGCGGTCCGCCAACTCATGCGCGAGGTAGTTCCGAAAATCCGAGCGGGCGGCAAGAATGTGGGCGTTGGCGGGAACAATCCCGCGGATGCGGCCGGAATAGCGGAATTCATCAAGCTGGGAGCCAACTTCGTCACCGTGTCGTCACATGGTCTGCTTCAGCTTGGCGCACTAGACTTCAAGCGGCGAGTGCAAGCAGAGCTTTAGGTAATTAAATCGAAGAGGTAGCCGAGTGGCGCGTCTTCAAGAGATGTGGGCCACTCGGTTCGATGCTGTGTAACTGAACGACTTTTTGCGCGGGCTCCCGACGTGGTCGCATTGCCCACGAAAATCGCTACTCGCGCTACGCCGGAGTACTCACGCAGGAGATGCTCAGCTTGACGCCGCAGGAAACATGAGGCTGTCTATGGTCTCGTAGGCCTGGTCGTTGGCTACGCCCATTATTAGCCCGGCCCTGGCGTCGCGGAAGTAACGTTCAAAGGGCAACTGCCTGGAAAACGCCGTCCCTCCGAACATAGTCATGAGGTCCTGCGTTACCCGAACAGCTACCTCGGAGCACATCACCTTAGCCTGTAGATAAGGCAGCGTCGAAGTGGCCCTTCCCTGGTCCGCCATTGATGCAGCAGCATGCAGGAAGGCTCTGGCCGACTCTATCTGCGCGCCTAGCTCGGAAATTCGCCGCTTGTTGATGGGATTGTCCAGCCGCCTGGCGCCGCTGGCGAAGCGCTTGTTGCCTTCGATGCACGCCAATTCGAAGGCGCCAGCAGCGACGCCCAGGTAAGCGGCCCCGTAAGTAAGTATCAGCACCGGCATCATGTATTTCTGCATGACCGGCTCCTTCTCGCCTTCAAGCTCGATGCCCAAAAGGTTCTCGTAAGGCACCACACCGTTGAAGATCATAGGGACGCTAGAGTTGCCGCGCATTCCCAAGCCGTCCCACTCCCCTACCGTTTGCCATTCAACCTCGTCCGCCCGGAACAGCAGGAGGTCGGGCGGGCCTTCGGTGCGGCTTCCCTCTACCCTGCAAAACATCACGTACATGTCCGCGTGCCCTGCTGACGTGACGTAGGACTTGCGCAGGTTCTCCAGCAAGTAGCCACCTTCCACTGACTTCAGCGGCGTTTCAGGCACGGACACCGGCCTCCAGTCCGTTCCGGTCTGCCCTCGGGACTCCCCTCCAGCGGCTGCGGCGAAGAACTTCCCTTCGACCAGGGGCTTTATGAACTTATTCACCTGGTATGCTGTCGGAATCCGGCTGACAGCCTCCACCGACTCCAGGTGCATCTTGTAGCACATAGCTGTGGAGGGGCATTTCTTGGCAATCTCTTCAACGATCAGGCAGGTGGTCAACATATCCCCACCAAGGCCTCCGTGCTCCTCCGACACTCGCAGCGCCAGCAAGCCAGCCTCTTTTAAAGCATCCAACGATTCCTGCGGGAATTTGGCGAGTCGGTCGTATTCAGCTGCCCTGGGACCTATTTCCTTTTCAGCTATGGCCGCGACTTTGTCTTTCCAGTCCTGCTGCGTTCGTGTCAATGGGAAGTAGTTCATCAGTTCCTCGCGCGCCGCCATACGCGGCTTAAAAAGCAATCAATACAGTGAAGCCTAAGCTGTAGTGGCGGCCCTGTCAATCCGCCTGCGAAAGGCTCCACCAATCGCCAAGTGAGTGGTAAGATGTCGCCGAATAATGGACGAGGTGCTCAAATGAAGATTACAGATATTAAGGTCAATCAACTCAGGGGAGTAGAGGGCGCGGATGCTCAGCGTTACCCCGGCGCCACCAACGGACGCCTCATCGTGCGGGTTTTCACTGACGAAGGCGTAACGGGAATCGCCGAAGGAGCCCGCCACCTCGGCGTGTTCCGGGCGTACATCGATGAGGTCATAAAGCCTTTGCTCGTCGGGATGAGTCCAGTACAGCCTCGCCGGATATGGGAAGCCTTGGCGTTGGGCCTCGGGGAACGAGCCACCCGTCTGCCGTCGCAGATCGTAGGCGCTATCGACGTGGCCTGCTGGGACATCACGGGAAAAGTAGCGGGGTTGCCGGTCTACTCTTTGCTGGGTGGCGCGCACCGCACCGAGATTCCCCTTTACTGGAGCCGAGGCAACGGCTGGAGCAAGACGCCGGCCCAAATGCTGGAAGAGGTGCAAGAGGGGTACGAGAAGGGATACAGGGCCTTCAAGGTGCGTATGGACTGGAAGGACTACCGGCAGGATAGCAACCCTGCCAAGGACCTGGCCATATTTCAGGCGTGCCGAGAGTGGCTCCCCGACGACGTTCCCTTGAGCTTCGACGCCAACAACGGATACTCGGTCCCAACAGCTATCGAGCAGGGCCGAAGATTCGAGCAGCTAGGCATCGCCCATTTCGAGGAGCCCCTGCCCCAGTACGACCTTCGCGGACTGCGCCAGGTCGTGGACGCTCTGGACTGCGCCGTGTCCACAGGTGAGCAGGAGATTTCCGCGTGGCGGTTCCGCGATCTGATGGATTTAGCGAATCCAGACATCCTACAGCCGGACATTCTTAATGTCGGCGGATTATCAGAAATGGTGCGCGTAAACGAGATGGCTGTCGCCAATAACAAGATTCTGATGCCCCACAGTCCCAACATAGGAGCCAACTCCTTGGCAAGCCTGCACGCCTACTGCACCGTGACTAACGCGGTGCGACCCCACGAGTTCTCCGAGGAGTTCACTGGACCTGCGGAGCGGATAGCAGAGCTTTTTGTGGACCCCATCCTTCCTGAGAACGGCAGCATAAAATTGACCGACCGACCCGGCCTTGGCGTAGAGCTGAATGAGCAGGCATTTGAAAGGGCAATCATCGCATAACGCTTCCCCAGAGATCATACGCAGGGGTATTCCTGAATAACGGCTGCAACCAGACGAAGCCAGTGCTATAATGCGCCGCAAAAGCCGGATTTTAAAATTCGGGTCATACGATATGTAAGCAAGGGAGAAATGGTCAGCATGGCAAACGACAATGGTCCGTTAAGGGTAAGCTACGGCGAATACGTTTACGAGCATGTAAAAGGCTGGGCCCCGCTTCCTGATGGCTGGGAGTGGAACCACGTCGTAGGCGTTGGCGTGGACAGCCAAGATAACATTTATGCTTATAACCGCAGCGCCCATCCTATGATAGTCCTGGACAAGGGCGGCAGTATTCAGGCGACCTGGGGCGAAGGCATTTTCTCGTCAGCGCACCATCTGTTCGTAGGGCCAGACGATAGCCTTTACACTACGGATATCGGCGACCATACCGTCCGCAAGTGGACCGGCAAGGGAGAGCAACTCCTTATGCTGGGTACGCCCAACGAACCTGCCGAAGCAATGAGCGGCAAGCCCTTCAACAAGCCCACCGACGTAGCCCTTGGACACGATGGCTCCATCTATGTGGCGGACGGATACGGCAACGCTCGAATACACCAGTACACCCCGGACGGATCGCATATTCGGTCATGGGGAGAGCCGGGCTCCGGGCCGGGTCAGTTCCGAATACCACATAGCATTTGCGTTGACGCCGCCGGCCTCGTTTACGTCGCCGACAGAGAGAACAGCCGCATACAGGTCTTTCTTGCCGACGGGCAGTTCGTCCGAGAGTGGCGCGGAGTCCATCGCCCGGATCACATTTTGCAGGGTGCAGATGGCCGCTTCTACGTAGCCGAACTGGGATGGCACCAGGGACTTTCCGCAACCCAACCGACACCTAATGCCCTGTCCCACCCATCAGGAGTAAAGATCATGACCTCCGAAGGCGGATGGCTTGGTGGCTGGGGCATGAGCACTAATACCCCCGGTGACGTCATCGCCGGACACGCGCTGGCCGTAGACTCGGAGGGCAGCATTTACCTGGGCGAAACTCTGGACGGGGCCCGTCTACAAAAATACGCCCGCGTCCGTTAATTTACATTCTTTCGGATTATCGTGGCTGGGGTTCCTCAAGGACGAAAGTTTTTGGTGAGCCATATAGGCAAGACAGCTAGGATACTTTTAATCAAACGAGTAATTAGAAATAGAAAGAAATTATCAGGATAGGAGGGCACTATGCCGGAATTTGAGTCACAGGTTTTTGTGTGCAACGCGGTCACTGGTGACGACAACCACTGCGGGGACAAGGGTGGATTCGACGTCCGAGCGAAGTTCAATGAGCTTCTTAAGGAGCACGATCTGCTCGGCAAGGTGATGATTTCCAACACAGGATGCACCAGCCAGCACAGGTTCTGCGAGACTGGTCAGTGCAGCATCACGGTTTACGGCCCCGGCGCAGACAAGGGTGGCACCTGGTACATCGTGACACCAGACAACGTCGAGGAAATTATCAGCCAGCACCTGGAAAAAGGTCAGAAGGTGGATAGCCTTCTCAACGACAGGCTTAGCGTAAAGCTAGACTAACCGGCAACCAAAACCAGCGGAAATCTAGAAAGGGCCACGGAATAATTCCGTGGCCCTTTTTCCTTTTATG
>MUCK01000010.1 GCA_002816705.1 SAR202 cluster bacterium Casp-Chloro-G4 | reverse complement strand
CGTCATGACCGGCGGGAGGCATTACGCCTGGCGCCGCCGAGCCTCGACGTTGGCCGTCGCCAGCGACCTGAGTGGCCGGGCGTTGGACCTGGCAACCGGCACCGGCGATTTCGCCCTGGACCTGATGCGGCACGACAACGTTTCCGGCGTGGTGGGGCTGGACTTCACCCCTGAAATGCTACATTTGGCGGCCCGAAAAGCGGAACGGCAGGGTCGTCGGGGCGATGTGGAGCTTGCGGCAGGAGATGCCCATGCCCTTCCATTTGCGGACCAGTCCTTCATATGCGTCACTGTCGGCTTCGGAGTAAGGAACTTCGTAGATGTGCCCGCCGCTCTGGCCGAGATGGTCAGGGTTGTGGAGCCGGGCGGACGTGTCGTTATCCTGGAAATCGTCAGGCAAGAAGGCAGGGGGCTGCTGGCCACAGTATTACCGGTCTACTTCCGCTATGTTACTCCGTGGCTTGGCGCGGCCCTCGCAGGGGATCGGGAAGCGTATACGTACCTTCCCCAGTCTGTGGAGGGCTTTCTCAGCGCGAGAGAGCTTGCGACGTTAATGGAAACTGCCGGTCTACGAGAAGTCAGTTATCAGTTGCTGGGCCTGGGAACAGTGGCAATACACACCGGCGTAAGGCCCTAGGCCCCAGGGGGCCGTTCCTCCAATTGGACGCCGCTCACGGTGGTCTCACCTTCGTGCAGGTACTCTACCTGGATTTTCTGGCCTACATCGAAAGTCCACAGCAGCGTGAGAAATCCCGCCATGTCCGGCGTTGGGATGTCGTTAAGTTTCGTTATCACATCTCCGACTCGAATGCCTGCCTCGTAGGCTGGCCCGTCCTGCGACATACGGGTGACGATAATCCCATCAGTGACGTTGATACCCAGTTGGTTTGCCCTGGCGGGCGTTACATCGGCACCGGTCAGACCGATTAGCGGCCTCGTGACCCGTCCGTGCTCGATGAGGCTGTCGATAATGGGGCTGGCCACCGAGGAGCTTACTGCGAAGCCTATTCCCTGTGCGTTGCGGAGGATGGCGGTGTTGATGCCGATAACCTCGCCATCAAGGTTAATGAGTGGTCCACCGCTATTGCCGTCGTTGATGGCGGCGTCGGTCTGAATTAGATCGTACAGGTCCCCGCGTTCCGTGCTTATGGTCCGTCCGCGAGCGCTTACAATACCCAGCGTCACGGTAGGGCCACCCTTGAGAGCCAGCGCGTTGCCTAGAGCGACAACCCAGTCGCCGACCTCCAGTTTGTCGGAATTGCCGAAGGAGACCGTGGGCAAATCTTCTGCATCGATCTTCAAGACAGCCAGGTCAGTAATCCTGTCCTGGCCAACCACCTCCGCCATGTAGCTTTCGCCTGATGGCAGGTTTACTGATATATCTTCAGCACCCTGGACGACGTGGAAGCTGGTGAGGATATAACCGTCTTCGCGAATCACAGTCCCGGTGCCGGCGCCCTCATCGGTGAAATCGAAAAATAGACCTCTGTTAAGTGACTCAACCGAAATTGAGACAACGGCGGGCTCTATGGTATTAACCAGACTGGCTATTGATGGCAGCGAAGAGAGCGATGCAGGGGCGGAACCAACAGCATCACCGGCCTGCGTTTCGCCTATAGGATTCGCCAGGTCGGCCCCATTGGTGTTAACGGGGTCGCCGAACGATGAGAGTTGTTGGGTCGGTTCTGGCGCAGCCTGATTGCTGCAGGCAACAACGGTGAGCAAGACAATTATGGAAATTGCCAGGCGACCAGTTGCGCTAATCTGCCTCGGCCCCTGAAGAAACCACGTCACGAAGCCTGACACGCGACAACCCCGCCCAAAGAAGTTTCAGGCCCCGTTCCTCGTCATTCAACGCCCGCGATTTCGCCAGGTATTTTGCGTGGTGAGAGGTAAGTAGGGCACAGAACAGTAATATGATAGCCGACAGGTATACCCAGGTCAACAGAGCCATAACCGCACCAACTGGGCCGTAGACTGCGTTATAGACCGGGAACGTCTTGACGTATGTCACGAATCCCCACTTGGCACCCTCGAATACAACCGTGCCTAATAATGCCCCCATCCATACATCCGAAAGGGTGACGTGGGTATTCGGCAGGAAACGGTAAAGCACAACAAACGTCCCGAAGGTGATGACAGGCATGATTAATTGGGCCACCATATTCCACAGTGTGGTGGTGACCCCGCTACTGCCGCCCTGGGTGAAGTAAGAGGTTATCTCGCTGAAGAAACCAATTGTAGGCGCGATGAAAATTATCCCTAGCATGAGCAAGCCTGCGCTTACGGTCAGGCTGAAATCTATGAGTCGCTCCTTCAAGAAAGGTCTGGTCTTTCGGATACCCCACGCGGCGTTTATTCCCCTGCGCATGGCCCCGAAGGCCGACGTTGAGGCCCAGAGCAGACCAAGCACGCTGGCGATACCGGTGATGGCCCTGGTCCTGATTACGCCCTGCATTGTTTCGCTGATGAACTCGGCCGAAATGGGTATGACTGCGGCCATCTCTATTGCAAGCTGATCGCGCTCGGCCGTCGGCCCCAGGACGAAACCGGCAATGGATATCATGGCCAATATAAAGGGGAACAGCGAAAACAGCGTGTAAAACGAGATCGCCCCTGCCATGTACGGGCAGTTTTTATCTAAGAACTCGCCAATCGCATCGGCGCAAAACAGTACGAACCTGATGAAGTAGATAATTACCATTAATAATTTGCCGGGTTCATATTCCAGAGGGTATACGAAGCCAGGCTACATCTCCAAAAACTTTCGGATAATCTTTACCGTGCTATCCATGTTATCGTTGTGCAGGCCGTGGCCCGCGCCCGGCACCTCTTCGACGATGCCGTTTTCGTCCGGTATGGTGGCCGCCATCTTGTCGGCCTGCTTTCGATCAAGCACCGTGCTGTTCTCTCCTCGCAACACCAACGTCTTGCAGGAAATCTTACTTACACAGTCCCAGAGAAACGGACCTTCCTTCAAGGCTGTACGCCCCATCAACCAGGAGATTTCTGGATCGGTCTTGGCGACGAGAATACCGTCCCAGTTTGTTCTGTACGTGTGCTTGATGACTTTCCAGATGTCCTCAGCAGGCATTTCGGGTCCATTCTCAGTGTGCCAGTCGAAGGCCATTTGTGGGCTGAAAAAGCCTTTCGGCCGTTCTGCCGTGGCGCCTTGCATTCTCATATCCGTCGTCTCCCGGCCTTTACTCGATGGGTCAGGTAGTGGCCCATAATCTCCGAGAACCAGGTGGTCTACTAAGCCTCCGTAATATGCGCCTAAGACCATGCCTATCCTGGAGCCTTGGGAGTGGCCGTAGTAGTTGAAAGGGAATATGCCTAGACTCTGGGCGAAAGTTGCCACGTCGGATGCGAAGGCCTGCGCGGAGTATCCCTGCCGGCTCCAATCGCTGTCGCCGCAGCCTCGGGCATCGAGCGCGTACACGTTCCAACGGTCGGACATCAGAGGCGCCAGATCATCGAACATGTGGGCATGCCCACCGATGCCGTGCATGAGCACCAGTGGATGTTTCGTCTTGTCGCCGCCCCAGTCCAGGTAATGGAAATTGAGGTCGTTAACCCTAATCCATTTGTCTTCCGGATACGGTTTGGACATCATCTGATCCGTGCCTCTATCTTCGTCTTTAGCGTTTGAGTCTGATTATAGAGTGGCGTGTAACGGGACACATTTGCATACCATCCCTAAACCACTACAAATAAACGTCCGCCAAACCAATGAAACTTGCGAGGCTATATCGTCGGCTAAACAGTATGAGCTATTAAGTAGCACTCAAGGTGATTGACATCGGCCTTGGGTAAATTTACGTTATATTATCTGGTGGGCTAGGGCTCTCGCCTCATTTATTGAGGGATAGCCCTATAGATTCCAGAGTCGGATTCCCACGCAAGGCACATTCAGGATTTGAGGTACTAAGCCATGTTCCGTATTTCCCCGTTGAAGATTGCTGTAGGCGTGGCGCTTATGGTGCTTATGGCCGTAGCCATGGCATGCTCTGGATCGGAAAGTACTCCAGGGCCCGTTGGACCCAAGGGCGACCCGGGTGTCGCGGGGCTTGCTGGCCCCCCCGGACCACAGGGTAATTCGGGCGTCATGGGGCCTGTTGGCCCGCAAGGACCTCGTGGCGTTCCAGGCTCTGCCGATACGCAAGGTGCAAGAGGCCCCGCAGGTCCTCCTGGCGCTCCTGGCCCCGCAGGCCCTCCCGGTCCTCCTGGCCCTCCCGGCATCGGCATGGGATTCGAGGGCGAAACTACCGTCTCAGGCGCCGCCCTAGATGCGAAAACCCAGGTCATAACCCGCCGCCTCAGAATATCGATTACGGGCTCTGGCGTAGAAGGCACGAGTGCGGACGACATTATTGAAAAACTCGATGCCGCTAACGTAGATAAGGCCATTGTGGCCAGTCTGGCTTACCATGCCTTGGTGGGCGACGACAGAGAGGTTGCGAGAGAAAACGCTTTCGTTTCCGAAGAAGTCTCGAATTATCCCGACAGGCTCATTGGCTTTTGTGGCATCAATCCACACTTCCTCAGTGCACCGGCGGAGATAACAGCCTGTTTGAAATTGGATGGCATGGACGGGGTCGTCCTGCACCTGCCTGATTCCAAATTGGATATGAACAATGTTGCCGATGCCAACAAACTGGAGGCCCTGTTCTCTGTTATTCAGAATAGCGACGTTCCCCTTATGATCCACGTCGGAGGGCCTCGGTTCGGTCTGCCGTTGGATTCGGCGGGGTTCGAGAGGCTGGTTGACCAGATGGCCAAATTCGATGATATGAGAGTCTTGCACACTCAGTGCGCTGGTCTAATGGACGAGAGGCGAATCGAAGTATGGCTGTCTCTGCTTCAAAATGAAAATGCCAGTGGACTGGTTGGATCCAACCACTTCGTTTCCATCGATGAATGCTTCGCTGCCCATGAGGCTGATCCGCTTCTTAACAAAGAACTTTTTGTCTCCCGCTTGCGCAGGTGGGGAATCGACCGTGTCCTGCTTGCTTCCGGCTACGTTGGCACAGGTAACGGAAGCCCGACTCCCGCTGAGGCCCTACAGACATTGTCCAGCTATCCCTTCACGCAGGAAGAGATCGACACCATAGTCGAAAACGACGGCTCGGCTTGGCTCACAGGGAATTAGCCGAAGCCGCAAATATCAAGGGGATAATTAAAGGGCGGGCCGTAAAGCCCGCCCTTTGCGTTTACTAGTGTTACAGGATTTGTCAGGCCGCGGTGGAAGCCTAGTGTTACCGAGTCCTTTGTCGCCTTCGACTCCTTCGTACCCCGGCCACAAGGCCGATGGGCATAATTAGCAGGGCGGCATTCGTCAAGCCTGTGGCCCAGCCTACGTTACCGGCAGGCGCATTGCATCCACCTGATGCATTGGGAGGTACAGGCGTTTCTCCGGCCTCCGCTGTGATAAAAACCTGAGGCGTAACAGTCTGATCTGGTTCGGATGCCTCTTCCGTTGCGGTGGCGGTGGCGACCGCAGTTGGAACGGCCGCTACTCTGGTCGGTGTTTCGACAGGACGGGAGGCCGCTGGCGAAGGCTCTGGCCTGGTAGCGGGCGTCGCAGTGGGCAGCGCCGCAAACGTGAGGTCGAGTCTCAGGGCACCTCCCTGAAAGAAATACAGTGGCGTCGTCATCAAAGCCGGTGTATCACCCAGGTAAATCTCGATCGGTTGGCCGACATAAGAGCGGTCCGGTGGTATGACAACCAGGCTGGAGTACGAATCCTCGGTCATGGCTCCTGGTGGGCTGGTGTAATCTCCGATTTTCGCCACCAGCTTCGCACCTTTGGGGATACTCCCGCCATTCCGTATGTTTATTCGTCCCGATAAAATTGAAGGCTTCAAGGGCGATGGCGTCGGCGTGACGGAAGGAACCGGGGTTGGCGTGGCGGTGGGTTCAGGCGTTGCCGTTGGCAAAAGTCGCGCCAATACTGTAGCGACGCCTACAGTTGCGGTAGGTAATGGCAATATCCGCGTTGAAACCTTGATGGACCGGGGGCCTCCGTTAGACTCTATTTCGATGGCACCCGATAGATTTCCAGGCTGGGCGGATTCGCTGATTGCGACTTCAATGCTACCGCGCCCGCTGACGGTTTCACTAGGTTTCTTCAAGTCAAGCCAATCTGGCCAGCTTACAATCGTCCACTCCAAGGTGCCGCGCCCGTCGTTTGAAACAGAAAATGAGGCCGTGTCCGAATCTCCTTCCGTAATCGCTCCGAATGCCCAATCAGGAGGAGCTACCGCTATTAGTGCACCCTTTTTCACCTCGAATACGTCGCCATCGGCGATTTCGTCGCTTCGGGCTGGGGGAGCGCTTGTTGCTGCGTCCGTGGGAAACGGAACGTTATCGAAAAGGAACTCAAAGGCCGGGAATGCTCGTAACTCTCCACCCATTTCGTAATTGCCTGGCAGGGTTCCATATGGGATAGTCCAGGTGAAGTCCATGCTGTTGGATTCCTCGCCCGGATCCAGGGGCCCTAACGTGGCATCGTGGCCCTCTGCATTGCTGTTGTAATAGAGTGACCCAGTGGGGGATTGCACTAAAAAGCTAATGCTATATGTCATCGGCACTGCGCCGTCGTTCTTTACCCGGTACAGGAAAACCACATCGTCGCCAGGATCGAATGTCGAGTTTCGCGCCTTTAGCTGAGTGAGCAGGCCATTGGCATTTCTATCCACTGAGACTGACACATCTATGCTGGATGTACCCGCGTTTGACTCGATTTTCACCTTGTCGTTCCGGGTCCCTTTGAGAATGGTGCTGCGTACCCGCAGGATTACCGTTTGGTTATTGGTTACCAACTCAGATTCTTGCGGATCGCCATCGCTCGCTGGAGGCGAAATCAGTTCTAGCCATTCGGGCAAATCTACAATCTTCCAGACAAGGTCGCCCGCCGCCCTATTAGGATTGGTCACAATTATCCGGGCCTGCGGCGTGTCGTCATCTTCGACGTCGCCAAAGTCAATTGAGGACTCGGAAACAAACAGTGATGCTGCTGAGCTCTGGATGATAATGGAGCTTTTCTCTTCGTCTTGGATATTGGAAAAATTTTCGGCATTTCGAACAGTAATAATGATGTCGTGGCTGCCGGTGTCCGTGTCGAAGGGAGCGTTCCAGCTATATGTGATCTTCTTCCGCTCTTCCGGACCTAATTGCAGTTCGTCGTTCCCGAACAGGGTGTTGTCGGTGCTGTACACCAGCGTTCCATCGTGCTCCTTCACCTCGAAGACCACGACAAAATTCCGATCGAAGTCCGGGTCATCGTCGTCGAATGCGGTAAGGTTGCGCAGGTCGGTAAACTGGACTTCAATCCGCACCTTGGCCCCTTTTGGGAAGACCGACTCGACCTCATCTGTTTTGGCATCTAACACAACGAGATCGGTAATTTCCACGATTTGAGAGCTTTGAGCATAAGCCTGGCCGAAAACCGTCGCTGCGATGGTGAACGCCATGCTGACGCCAATGAGCAACGCAGTGGCTTTAAGGTTTTTGACTTTGGCCTTGAAAATATGCAAATTAATGCCTGAGGTACCTTAATAAATTATGTTAGCTTCTCGAACCTATACGAGAAGCTAATCAATTCAGGTTCATTTGTAAACCGTCGCCTAGGAGATTGGGTAGCGGAATTGGGAGAGGTTTTCCGCGCAGTCTTCATAGTGGCTAATCTAGTTATTGAACGAATTGACGGGACTATTGAATGGTTAATCATTAGGTTTAAACGCTGCTCAACTTATCCACCTAACAACTAGATTACCGAACTTGCATGAGCCGCGTAGATTGAGGGGACAAATTGGCAATACAAGTCGAAACCTTTAATGACGATTTAGTGCAGCCATCTAGAATCAATGCGCCGGACATAGTGCCCGAATTTCGCAAGGCTCTCGACGTTATGGTAGCCATGGCCAGAACGGGTCAACCGCCGGACAGCCAGTTCTTTAACCCAGACGGCGACTGGTTGAAGGCTCGGATGCGAATTTTTCAGGACCTACCTGAAAATGAGCGGCAGGAAGTCCTAAGAGAGATCGAAGAACTCAAGAACGAGGCTGAGGCCGCTAACTCGCAGGGCAAGGCCGCCATGCGTGCGGGGCCCGACGTCGTTTTTAGGGTCGACAACGGCGGTATGGCCTGTTACAGCCAGCTGGGCGTAGCTCGCCGCCCCGACCTTACCCAGTATTTCATAGAGGACTTCAACGGAAACCGGGACTCTCTTTCTTTCAGCGAAACAAACCAGCGGCTATTTGCAGAAATCCTACCCTACGTTACCCGGTATATGCAAAACGCTTTTGCGGAAGGCGCTCGCATAATCCAGACTGATCGTCAGGTGTGCGACGCCCCCGGACGATCCTTCCACGCCCGTCAACTGCTGTTTGGGGACCATTACCCTCAGCTCTCGTACCTATGGCGGCAGCTGACCTTCGACCTTCCCCCAAGCGAATTCCAGCAATCACCGGATATCCTGGAGGTGTCGGTGCCTCGCTGGCTCGAGGACCTCGGTTTGCCCGATGAACTCGTTGGCAGAGTTAAGGACGCCGGACTTACACAGCTAGTGTTCAGATCGCCCACCAGAGGCCTTTCCTTTCACCTGGGGTTCGACTACCTGGGTGAGCATAAGATGGGACCGCTCTCCATCGCCATGTTCCTGGTGAAGGAGAAGAACGGTTTGGCCGTGCAGGCTGCTCTGAGCATGGCTCGAGCCAAGACCATTCAAGGCCAAATCAAGAATACCGCCGTCGTGACCGCAGGGCCTTCCCTGCACGGCAAAAGTACCCTCACCATCATGATGGAATTCGGAGACAGCGACCTTGCCCGTCTTCTGGGTCTTGTCCATGACCCCAAAGAAGGCGTTTACCCCATGAACGACGATATTATTCTGCTTCACCCGCTGGATGTGCCCGTGGACACCATTAGAGGCGGGAACAGGCTTCGCATCTCCTACGGCATAGATGGCACCGAAAATAATCTTTATGCAGTGCCATTCGGCCTCAACCGCCAGGACGACCCCATAACCTACGATGTCGTCCGGGGGACGGAAGGCGACCCTAACCCGCAGGAGTCCCTGGAGAACGTGGTGGTTGACCCGGCTACTGGCGTGCCGGACTACTCGCAGAATCCAGTCCGGAACATGCGCATGATCCTGTCCCGCTCCCGTCTCATCGAGAGGAAAGGTGCGTCACACCTGCTATCCACCATGACGGACGGTCGAATGCAGAGCTCGGTCCACGTACCTATGCTGGACACGGACCGCATTTTCTGGCAGGCCGTAATGCGACAAAACACTGTTGTTCCGCCCCTTCGCAGGCTCAGCCTTGAGCAATACGTGCGAGTCCTGATGTACGGCGAGGCCGTTCAGATGGGAGCTGCCATCGGCGCAATTGGCCGGCCATACGTGGAATACTTCTCCGACCCCTTCATCATTGGGCTAGAGGACGAGAACGCGAACCTGCTTTATCACATACTGCAGCAGCTTTCCTGGGATGGCATGCCGCTGAATTACTACGTTTTTAACACCGGAGGCGTTGGCGCGGACTCAAATGAAGAGGCCAGCGGCGCTAACTACAAGAAAATCCCCAGGGAGCTGACTCTTATGCTCCAGGAGGCTCTGCTGAGGGACGCAGTGCGCTTCGAGTACGATTCCACCATGCGGGCCGAGGTGGCGGTAGCTATCCTCAACTTGCAGGGGGAGGAGATCCTGGACCTTAGGCAGAAGTGGCTGCCCATTAATATCTACGGAAAATCTGACTATGCAGCTCGCGTTGTGGACCTCAGACGCAGGCGCTACTACGGCGAGTCCTCCGAGGACAAGGCGGGCATTCTACGTTACACGAAGACCACCGACGCGCTCATCGACTTTGGAGACGTGCCTGTGCCTGAAAATGAGCGAGAGCTAGCCTGGTTGCTTTCGTTCCACTGGAACGTCAACAACGCCTACGATACTCTGCGGGAACTAGCCGCCCATCGTAGTGAGGGCAAATGCCCGTCCGAGTACCTGACCAGGGCGTTGCAGTGGAAGTACAATGACGGTGCAAAGGCTGGCCTTGTTCTCTCTGAAGATGCGGCCAAGGCGCTAAGAGCGGTGGGACTTCGCCCGTAATGACCCCATACCGGCATAGCAAAAAGTACCGAAATGGCGCGATATATCCTTTGGCGGGGTCAGGGCGAACGGGACTCTTATCTTCGTGGTGAGCCTGTCCAACCACATGCCTTAAAACGACCTTTTTTGCAAAGCTACTGATTTGTCAGAAGGGCCTTTTCGACAAATTCATAAGATAGATTTAGGAGCAGCCCCCTTGAGCACCAGCCTCAAGAGGGCTGCTCTTTTCTGTCACACATAAACCCTGTGCTGTGCTAAAATCGTGAACGGCGTTTCGGTGTTCGTTAAATGGGAACTCAAGGGGACGGACAGGCCTAAACGAAGGCCTGTGTGCGCTAATTTTGGTTCCTATATTCACCCACAAAAGCTCACGGAGGAGTTATCGTGACAAACTTGAGAATCCCTGGACCGATCCCAGTACCGGACGATATTCTTGAGACTATGTCCTGGCAGATGATTAATCATCGAGGCCCGGAATTCAAGGACATACTCTTTCGGACTACAGAGGGCGTCAAGCGGGTTTTTGAGACCAAGAACGACGTTTTTATCATGACGTCGTCAGGCACGGGGGCCATGGAAGCGGCAATTGTTAATACGCTTTCGCCCGGTGACAAGATTGTCAATGTGAGCGTTGGCGTATTCGGCGCTCGCTTTGGAGAGATCGCCAGTGTGTTCGGGGCCGAAGTCGTCAAGCTGGACTTCCCCTATGGTACCGCTGTGGACCTCGATAAACTCAGGGATACACTCAACGCCCACCCAGATATTAAAGCGGTGCTGGTCACCCACAACGAGACTTCTACCGGCGTAACCAACGATCTTCAGGCTATAGCTGCGGTAGCCAAGCGCGAGTTTGGAAAGCTGGTGCTTGTGGACGGTATAAGTAGTGTCTGCTCCATTCCTCTCAGTACTGACGCATGGGGATGCGATGTGGTTGCCACAGCCTCCCAGAAAGGCTGGATGCTCCCTCCGGGACTAGCATTCATTAGCTTTAGCGAGGATGCCTGGGAAGCGCATGCCGAAGCAAAAATGCCAAGGTTCTATTTTGACATGTCGGCCTACAAGCGCTATTTTGAGATCGGCCAGCCCCCATACACGCCAGCGATATCGTTGATGTTCGCGCTGGACTTGGCCCTGCAGAAGATTGAGGCTGAGGGCATTGGCAGCGTGTTCGAACGGCACTTCAGCATGGCGCAAATGACTCGGGACGGTATCAAGAAACTCGGCCTAACCCTGTTCCCGAGGGACGAGAGTATCGCTTCCAACACCGTGACGGCCATCAATGTGCCTGAGGGCGTCGATGCGTCTAAATTGATAGGAATCCTTCGGACAGAGCATGATATTGTGCTCTCCGGTGGCCAGGCGTCTCTCAGCGGCAAGATATTCCGCATAGGTCATATGGGGTATACCACTGCCGAGGAGATTCAAGAGGTAATGGATGCTCTGGCTGTCGCATTGCCAAAGGTGGGGTTCAGTCCAACCAGGATTGAAGCGTAACGTCTAAGCGCCAAGCTCATCTGAGGTTATCGACCTGTCTGAGACGCCTAATTTCTGCGTAAACGAGCCGATAACAATCTTATGTTGGCTTGCCCTAAGCTGAAAAATGACCAGCCCATGGGTGGACATATGCTATATCTTGTCCATATAACATAATAATCATGAACATGCCTGAGTTCCCTGAAATTCCAAAGATTCCCGAAATGCAAAAGGCCATTACTGGCCTGCGCCTTTTACTCGCCTCCATTAAGGGCAAGGAGGATGAGATGGACGCGTTGGTGAGGCAATTCAAGCGTCAACTGGAGAGGGCCCCAAGGCACGCCGTTCACGGCGGTAATCCGTTAGATGCCACCCTCAGCATCATGGGGGAGATCCAAGAGCGTCTTGACGGGGCGGAGAAGGCTCGCTCGCACCTGGACATGATAAAGCGGCAGGCGGAGAGCGAGCTTGAGGCGCTGAATATTACGGGTCGTATTAATGACGCCAGAGAAGAGTTGTCGGCATTGAAGTCTGACGCCGAGGGAGAAGTGGACTCGAGCAGGATCGGCGAGCTAGAACGTTTTATCGACGAGGCCAGTATTCGCGCTGCGAAGGCCATTACCGGCGAATTCGACGTGCCACACCTTTAAGCTCAAACGTAAGTGCAAGAATGGAAACGGGGCCAGCGTTTATTGCCGGCCCCGTTTCTTTTTCAGGTGAAGTTTTTCAATTTACTTATGCGGGAGACGGACTAGGTACCGTCTGAGGCAACTCCGGCTCCTGATCATCGTCAGAGCCTAGGAGTTGCCGGATTTCTTCGCTCTCGACGGTCTCATTGGCTATTAGACGATTCGCCAGGTTGGCAAGCCTGTCTTTGTTGTCGGTGAGCACTTTGGTGGCGACTTCGTAGGCCATTTCCACCAGCTCATGGACTTCTTCGTCGATCTCCTGCGCCACCTTGTCGCTGTAATCGCGCTGCTCCGATATCTCTCGGCCCAGGAACACCATCTCCTCCCGCTTGCCGAAAGTACGAGGCCCCAGCTTCTCGCTCATTCCGTAGCGGGTAACCATGGTACGGGCGATGGTCGTGGCCTGCTCAAGGTCGTTGCTTGCGCCTGTGGTTATGTCCTCGAACGTAAGCTGTTCCGCCACACGTCCACCCATGGCCGCTGCCATCATGTCCTCGAACTGGCCCTTGGTCCACATGTGCCTATCCTCGTCTGGCAAGTAGCGGGTGTGTCCCCCGGACTGCCCACGGGCCACTATAGTCACCTTGAATGGCATATCGGCGTTAGGCAGCTTGAAGGCAACCAGGGCATGACCTGCCTCGTGGAAAGCAGTGATGCGCTTTTCTTTTTCGCTGACGACGCGGCTTTTGCGTGCAGGGCCAATGGCAACCCGGTCTATGGACTCTGCGAACTCTTCATCGGTTATGACAGTCTGATTCTTGCGGGCCGCTAGTATTGCCGATTCATTCACCAGGTTGGCCAGGTCTGCGCCGCTAAAGCCCATGGTCTGCTGGGCGACCTTCTTTATATCGATGTCGTCAGCTAGCGGCTTGCCTTTAGAGTGAACCCTGAGAATCTCCTCTCGACCTTTCACGTCCGGGTTGTCCAGAATCACCCGCCGGTCGAAACGGCCGGGGCGAAGCAGCGCAGGGTCCAGAATGTCCGGCCGGTTGGTGGCAGCCAGGACTATTACGTTCGTATTTACGTCGAAGCCGTCCATCTCCACCAGGATCTGGTTCAGAGTCTGCTCGCGCTCGTCGTGACCACCGCCAAGACCAGCGCCCCGGTGCCTGCCAACGGCGTCGATCTCGTCAATGAAGACGATACAGGGCGAGTTGCGCTTGGCCTGATCGAACAGGTCTCGCACGCGGGACGCGCCCACGCCTACGAACATCTCCACGAACTCGGAGCCTGATATGGAGAAGAAGGGGACGCCCGCCTCTCCCGACACGGCACGCGCCAATAGCGTCTTGCCTGTGCCAGGGGGGCCAACCAGCAGGACCCCCTTTGGGATTTTTGCGCCGAGGCTCATGAAGCGTTCCGGGAACTTCAGGAACTCAACAACCTCTTCCAGCTCCTCTTTAGCCTCTTCAACACCGGCCACATCGGAGAAGCTTACCGACGGGCTATTGCCCACGAACATGCGGGCGCGGCTTTTGCCAAAGCTAAATGTCTGGTTGCTGTTGCCCTGGGCCTGCCGCATCATGAACAGAAGCACGGCCCCGAAGAAAATCAGGGGGAGGAAGTTGATCAGGAGTCCGAACAGGCCACCTAGCCCGCCAGAACCCTTGACCACCACCTGCACGTTGGACACTAGGGGATTAATGCCGGAGTTCTCCAGGATCTCCACCATCGAGGCGCCCATCTCTTTTCGTGAGGTTAAGTTTTCGCCGGACGCCGTGATGATAGTAAGCTTGTCGCCTCTTACCTCTATCCTATCTACGTCTCCCTTGGCCGCTAGGGCGATGACTTCGCTGATGGGAATCTCCCGCGAGCCGCCCAGGGGGTCAGAAAACAGGGTAAAAAAAATGGCCATTACAGCTACGACTATCAGTAGGTATATAAAGCTGTTCCGCATTAGCCGGGAGTTCATTCCACCTCCAAAAGATATCTCGCCTTTCCCAGGCGAACTTGGTGAAGTAGGGAAATTAAGGCGGGAAATCCTGACTATACTACAATACGCAGAAGTTCGACGTAAAGATTCGACATACCTAAATTGCATACACATAACACCAAAGCCGGTAAACAATAGCCTCAATTTATCCTGTTCGCGGGTCTGAGCCTTGACTCAAATTAAGCGTCATATATCTGCGCGAAGAAGAGGGCCATTGTGGAAAACGGCGTTGGGGTTTAATCTTAGGCCGCACCGTACACCCACGCTTCTAGGAGAAGATGAATGAAATCATGCAAGCAGTGTGGAAAAGAAATGGCCGACGAAGCCCGCTTTTGTGCAGGCTGTGGCACCGCCGTGGAAGCCACCTCTGAGTCGAATCCGCTTCAGGCGGAAAGGTTCGTCTACACACCGCCCGGAGACGCCCAGGCAGACGCAGGCGGAGCCAGCGCCGACCAGGTGAAGCCTACGCGGGAGGAACGCAACATGGCCATGTACGTTCATGCGAGCACTTTCGCCGGCCTCGTCATTCCCTTTGGCAACGTGATAGGCCCGCTGATTATTTGGCTAATGAAGCGGGAAGAGTCGCCATTTGTGGACCGTCACGGAAGGACCGCGCTTAACTTTCAAATTAGCTTGACCATATACATGTTGATTAGCCTTATTCTGGTCTTTATCTTCGTTGGCGTATTAATGCTGATAGGGCTTTTCATATTTGAGGTCGTCATGACCATAATCGCGTTGGTAAAGGCCAGTGAAGGCAAGGAGTACAATTACCCACTGGCGATACCCTTCTTCAAGCAGTCCCCGTAGGCGGGTAATGTTGATGCTGCGTGGTACAATCGGGCCAGAGAAAAAATCAATCTGCCGTCATGGGCAGTAGGCGGCGCAATAAATATTGGAACCTGTGCATATCTCGAAAACTGAATTTGAAGGAAGCGACTGGCAGGAGCTCCTCGAAGAAGAGGGCATAGAGGCCATACTTGTGGAGCGACTGGAGGAGCTAGACTCCCTCACTCCTGAGGAGGCTCCGAATATCGCCGTCTTGGACATGGCCGTTCTTACTGCCTCAGACATGCAAGAGTGCGTGGAACGATGTTCGAGTTTAAAGCTTCCGACCATTGCTCTGGTACCCCAAAACCTGGTCTCGGCACTGAACATTCGACTGGAGCTGGATGATTTCGTCTCCAGCCCTCCAAATTCGGAAGAGCTTGTAACCCGTGTAAAGCAGGTACTGTGGCGCACCAGGTCCGAGCAGAGCGATGACATAATCCGAGTGGGCGACCTGCTCATAAACCCCTCTTCATACGAGGTCGTATTGCGGGGCCGCCGCGTCAACTTGCGCTACAAAGAGTATGAGTTGTTGCGACTTCTGGCCACCAATCCCGGCCGCGTATACACCAGGGATGCCCTGCTAAGCACCATTTGGGGCTACGATTACTTTGGCGGCACTCGCACGGTGGACGTGCATATCCGCCGCCTTCGCAGCAAGATCGAAGACGCCGAGCACCCATACATTGAGACCATCTGGAACGTAGGCTACCGATTCCGGGATGTTTCCGGCGCTTAGCTTCCCCCAACTCATCACTCCATACTCGACGGCCGCAGACGGCTGGGTGTTTTGCGATATTCAGCGTCGCGGGTCACCGGGCTGAAATTACAGGCTTATGAATCCACTCATCATCGTTTAGAAGGTCATGTGCTTTCTCGGCTAAACCCCTTAAGAGGCTTTGACGCCTTCCCGGACGGCCTTCTATAATGAAGCAGGATCGCTTCACCACGCGGTCACGTTAGCATTCGCTGGAAGTGAGGGCTGGATGGCCACGGCAAACAGGAGCAAGAGGCAGGACCCGTCTTCGCCACTGGACTCCGAAACGCTACTGGAGATGTATCGCCAGATGGTGCTGTCGCGCACCCTGGATGAGCGCATATGGATGCTGAATCGTCAGGGCAAGGCGGCCATTGTGGCGTCCTCCCAAGGCCATGAGGCGGGCCAGATCGGCAGCGTATACGCCTTGCAACGCGGCAAAGACCAGTTCTACATCTACTACCGCGACCTGGCGGTGATGCTGACGCTGGGCATGACGCCCGAGGAAATACTGCTGGGATTCATGGCCAAGGCCGGGGAACCACTTAGCGGAGCGAGGCAGTTTCCAACTCACGGCGCCTACCTGGAATTGGGCATCGTAAACCAGTCCAACGTAATTGCCACGCATCTCCCTCAAGCGGTTGGTGCAGCCCTGGCGGCCAAGATGAAGGGCGAGGACTACATCGTAATTGTCTACTTCGGAGACGGGGCGACCAGCGCCGGCGATACCCATGAAGCGCTGAACTTCGCCTCCCTCCACAAGCTTCCGGTGATCTTCTTCTGCGAGAACAACAAGTACGCCACGTCAGTGCCGCAGCACAAGCAGATGGCCGTGGAAAGCATTGCCAGTCGAGCTGAAGGCTACGCCATGCCGGGAATCTCCATTGACGGCTGCGACGTTGTCGCCGTGTACGAAGCCGTTTCCGAGGCGGCAAAGCGAGCACGCAGCGGCATGGGGCCGACGCTAATAGAAGCTATGGTAGAGCGCTTCCTACCCCACACCAGCGACGACGATGATTCCATTTACAGGCCAAAGGGAGAGATCGAAGAAGCAAGGAAAAGAGACCCGCTCAAAGCTCTCAACCTGTCCCTAACATCGTTGGGTATTCTGGACGCTGAAACCGACAAGCAGTATCTCGACGAGGCCCGGAGCATTGTGAACGAGGCTACTGATTTAGCGGAGGCGGCTCCCTTCCCCGACACCTCCGACTTCATGGAACACGTCTATTATTCTTAAGTATAAGAGCATGACACTACTGTTAGGTAAAGCATGGTTTTGGCAGGGTCCTGCCGTGATAGAGGGAGTTTTGGTCATGGGCAATGATACGCCGGAGGTGCGCTATAGCCGTTAAGAACGTCCTGGAGGCGGTTCACGACGCCATGCAGGAGGAGATGCGCCGCGACGAACGAGTCTTCGTTCTAGGCGAGGACGTGGGTCGTCGTGGAGGCGTGTTCTTGGCCACCAATGGCTTCCTGGATGAGTTTGGCGAGGCCAGGGTTATGGACACGCCTCTGGCTGAGTCGTCCATTGCCGGTGTGGCGCTGGGTGCGGCGATGCACGGCATGCGTCCCATAGCCGAGATACAGTTCGGCGATTTTATCTGGCCTATTTTCAATCAGATCGTGGGCGAAGCTGCTCGCGTTCGTTACGGGACCAAGGGTAAGCTAAGCGTCCCTATGGTGGTGCGGACGCCTCATGGCGGCGGCGTTCGGGGCGGGCTGTACCACTCCCAGAGCATCGAGGCCTACTTCTATCACACCCCTGGATTAAAGGTAGTTGCCCCAGCGACGCCGTTCGATGCCAAAGGCCTGCTGAAGAGCGCTATCAGGGACGACGATCCAGTCATTTTCCTGGAGCATAAGCGTACCTACCGCCTGGTGCAGGGTGAGGTGCCGGACGAGGACTACACACTTCCTATTGGCAAGGCCGATGTGAAACGCCAGGGTACGGACGTTACCATCGTCACCTACGGGTTAATGGTGCATCACTGCCTGGAGGCGGCTCGGGAGCTTGAGGAAGAGGGAGTGAGCTGCGAGGTAGTCGATGTTCGCACGCTGCGACCTCTGGACATGGACACTATACTCGAATCGGTGGCCAAGACAGGCAAGGCTCTTGTGGTTCACGAGGACAACAAATTTGGGGGAGTGGGCGGCGAGATAGCCGCAACCATATCCGAAGAGGGCTTCGAGTTCCTTGATGGTCCAGTGACGCGTTTAGCGGGACCGGAGGTCCCGGCTATGCCTTACAGCCCTCTGCTGGAAGATATGTATATGATCAACCCGGCCAAGATTGCTCAGGCCATTCGCAAATTGTCTGCGTACTAGACAGCCGACAGGACATAGAGAGGAAAAAGCCATTTACTCTGGTAGGGTTCCCAAGACTGGTAGGGTGATGACGGTAGAGCTGCCCCAAGTGGGTGAATCCGTCACCGAAGGCACCATTGAAAAATGGCTAAGGGCCGTCGGGGATACCGTGGAGAAGTACGATCCTCTGGTGGAGGTCGTCACTGATAAGGTCAGTATGGAGGTGCCGTCACCGGCCGCAGGCACCATTACCAGAATCCTGGTGGAAGAGGGACAGACTGTGCCAATGGGCGCGGCCATCGCTGAGATGGAAGTGGATGGCGTAATCCCTGAGACGCAGTCTTCAAGCAGCCTTCCGTCTCCTGGGCAATCCAGGCCTTTGGACACTACAGGCGTGCTCCTTAAGAACGTCACGCCGGTTGGCCCTACAGGCTCAAGTGGTCCGATAACTCAAGGCCTCACGCAACAGGACGAGACTTCGCAGGGCAGGGGACGCTACTCGCCAGCAGTCATGCGACTTGCCGATGAGCACAATGTCGATCTGACATTAATTACCGGCACCGGTATGAACGGACGCATCACCCGCAAGGACGTGCAGACCTTCCTAGACTCTCCGAAAGCATCAACAGGAGACTCCACTCCTGCGCCAAGCCCATCGCGGGAAGCTGCGGTCAGCGTTGATGAGGAGCGTGTGCCGCTGTCGGTCGTGCGCCGTATGATTGCGGCCCACATGGTTGAGAGCGTTTCGCAGATTCCATCGGCATGGAGCATCACGGAGATTGACGTCACGGGTCTGGTTAGGCTTCGAGAATCTATCAAGGAGAGCTTTCTGCAGCGTGAAGGTGTGCCCATAACCTACCTTCCTTTCGTGGTGAAAGCCGTTTCGGAGGCCTTGAAGGAAAACCCTCTGCTGAACTCTTCCTGGGGAGGAGACGCCATTCTGCTTAAGAGGCGAATCAATATCGGAATGGCTGTTGCTGCACCAGACGGACTGGTGGTGCCAGTTATTCATGAGGCCGATACGCTCAGCATCACCGGCCTCGCCGCGCGAATGGATGATTTGGCACGCAGGGCCCGACAGGGTAAGCTTGCCTTGAGCGAGGTTCGGGGCGGCACGTTTACAGTCAACAACACTGGTGCGTTGGGAACAACATCGTCCCAACCCATCATAAATTTCCCGCAGTCTGCGATTATGACGACTGAGGCCATCGTCAAACGGCCCGTGGTTGTGGCTGGTGACGCCATAGCCGTGCGCTGCATGATGAACGTCTGCCTTACCTTCGACCATCGCATCATGGACGGCGCGGAGGCTTCGGCCTTTGCCATGGGCGTGAAGCGTCGTCTGGAGGCAATAGGGCCGGACACCGGGTTAAATTAAAGCCGGCTGATGCGAGACCTATGTTTGGTGGATTGTCTGGGTCTCGTGCCTTATCAGAAGGCTTGGGACCTACAACGCAGCGTCCATGATCAGGTCGTTGCAGGCCAGTCCCCCAACGTATTGATGCTATTGGAGCACCCGCACGTTTACACGCTGGGCCGCCGTGGGCAGGACTCTGATATTCTCGCCGACGCTTCCCGATTGAAAACGCTGGGAGCAGAGGTCCATCACGTAGACAGGGGTGGAGAGGTCACCTATCACGGTCCCGGTCAATTGGTAGGATACCCGATCATAAACTTGCGGCAATGGCGAGGTGGCCCTCTGAAATTCGTGCAGGCCCTTGAACAGGCCTTAATATCCACACTTGCCGAATTCGGAATTCAGGCAGTGTCAGAGGATAGGCCCACCGGCGTTTGGGTGGGTAATGCCAAGATTGCTGCCATCGGGGTCAGGGTAAGCCAAGGGGTATCGATGCACGGGTTTGCTCTGAACATAAGTCCAGACCTGTCATACTTTGACCACATCATCCCCTGTGGCCTGCCCGACGCTGCCGTCACCTCCATGGCACAGGAACTGAGCCGGGGCATCGCAGTAAGTGACGTGGTTGAGGTATTGCCCCGCTGCTTCGGCGAGGCATTTGGCATGAGGATGGAGTTGCGCAGCTAGAGCTCTACCAGAAACGCTCTGGTCTCGCCGATGAGCGCGGGCTGATTGTCTACCAGAACGGCGTGTCCGACGTCGGGAATCGTTCTCAGAATCGCAGTTGGGCAGGCCGCCAGCATCTTGTCCGTTGATTCCGGGGTGAGTAGTTTTGAGCGCTCTCCACGGATCACCAGTGTTGGGCACTTCAGGCTGGACCAGAGCTGCCACAGGAGGTTGTCACCCTCCGGCCCCCCTGACGAAGTGATGGTGTCCACACGAGGGTCGTATTTCCAGGTGAGCCGCCCGTTGTCAGTTTCTTTTAGGTTGTGGCGTAGTCTGCGCTCGATGGCCTCCGCGGCTGGGACAGGCCGGTCGCCGCTCGACCAGCTTAGTGCTTCTCCAAAGTCGGCGAAGTCCGCAGGGCGGTTCTGTGAAGATTCTCGGATGTCCTGTAGCCCTTCAGCATTTATCTCTGGGCCAATGTCCACGACGGCCAGTCCTCTGATCGTTGTGGGATTCATGGCTGCGTAGGCAAACGCTACGACTCCCCCAAGAGACTCTCCGATAATGGCGACCTGGTTCAGTTGCAGCTGTGAGATGAACGCAGAGAGGTCCGCAAGCAGTGCCTGGCCTTCGTAATTGCCGTCGGTGGCCCATTCGCTATCGGCGTGTCCGCGAAGGTCCAGCGCGAGGATGCGGAACTGACTTCGCAGGGCGTCGGCCAGGGCGTCCCACGCGTGTGCAGTTCCATGAATGCCGTGAAGCAGCAGCAGCGGGGGAGCGCCGTCATTTCCCCAGTCCAGGTAATGCAGGCGCAACCCATTGCAAGTTGCCTGCTTGTCTTGGAACATTGGCGTCGTAGCGATAGGGCCGTCTTAGGAAATCTGACGTAGTTTCGGGTCCCAGCGGTCTCGAAGCCAGTCGCCGATAAAGTTGAACGCCAGCACTGTCAAAAAGATAGCCATGCCGGGGAAGAAAGCCACCCACCAGGCGGAACCAAGGTAGTTACGTCCGTCCGACACCATGGAGCCCCAAGATGGGGTTGGTGGCGGTACGCCCGCTCCGAGGAAGCTCAGAATGGCCTCAGCAAGGATTATGCTTCCCACCTGAAGCGTAGTGGCCACTACAAGAGTGTTGGTTACGCCAGGCAAAATGTGATTTATCATGATGCGTGGGGTGGATGCGCCGGCAACTCTGGCCAGAGACACGTAGTCCAGAGTCTTAAGCTGCAGCGTCTGCCCCCGGACGAGGCGTACGATTCCTGGCCAGCTTGCGAGGGCAAGCACACCGATAATAACGATGAATTTCTGGCCAAACACGATCACGATGATCAGAGCCAACAGCAGATAAGGGATAGCGGTCGCCACATCGGTGAGTCTCATTATCACTTCGTCAACGAGGCCACCGAAATAGCCTGCCGTGAGACCAAGGGTGGTTCCCACCAGCGTTCCCGCAATGATGCTAACAGCAGCCAGGGTTAGCGATACCCGAGCCCCGAATATGATGCGGGTAAGGAGTCCTCGGCCCAGCGGGTCCGCGCCCAGAGGGTAGGTATTTTCGGATTTCACTACAACGCATGTCGAGGTGTAGCCATTTTCCCCCTCAAGGCAATCCGGAAACCAGATCGGCGCGCTTGTCCTCGCCCGTAAGTCCTGTTTTTCTGGGTCGTTAGGGGAAACAAGTGGAGCGAAAACGGCGCCTATTATTAGCACGGCGATGGTGAAAATTGGAATCACCGGCCAGCGTCGGAGGACGTAAAGCGCTTCAGAGATATTGCTTCGAGAGCTTTGCCTCTCAATATCCAATATTGTCATACTGCCCGATTTTGCCAATGTTTCTTCCGCTCTCTCTTAGCCTAGTCTGATGCGAGGGTCGATATATGCGTATAGGATATCCACTATGAACACCACTACAAGGTAGAGAATGGTGAACACCATGACCGCTGTCGTCATGACAGGGAAGTCGTTGTTGACAATTGCGTTAACCGTCATGAAACCCAGACCCGGCCACGCGAACACCGTCTCCGTTACCACAGTGCCTGCGATGAAAGAGGCCATTATCAGCGCCCCAAACGTTAGTGGGGGTATAAGGGCATTACGAAAGGCATGCTTCCAGATCACAGACGTCGTGCTTACACCTTTGGCCCGAGCCAACTTGATGTACTCCGAGTCCAGGACCTCTAGCATGGCCGACCGCACCAGCCTCATCATGCCAGCCGATGCCAGCCATCCCAATGTCATTGCAGGAAGGATGTAATGGGTGGGGCCGCCCCTCTGACCTGGCGGTAACCAGTCTAACTTCACCGCAAAGATAAGGATTAGCATTATGCCAAGCCAGAACGGAGGCAACGCTTGCCCGAAAACGGCAAACGTCCTTCCGATCAGATCCCAGATGGATCCTCGCTTAACCGCAGAAAGAACGCCCAACGGAATACCCGTAAGGAGCACGAATACCCATGCTGCGAGGCCAAGTTGGATGCTGGCGGGCGCAAAAATCTTAATCATGTCCACCGAGGTGTAGCCGGACTTTAGCGATTTGCCAAAATCACCCTTCATACCCTTCCCAAGCCAGATAAAGTACTGAACTGGCAAAGGCTTATCCAGGCCGAACTCCTCGCCCCATGCATCCCAGGCCTCCTGCGAGGCGTAACCCGACGCCAGAAACAGATAACGAGGGTCACCCTGGAGGCGGGACATGCTGAAAACAATAAGTGTAGCCGCGATTACAGACATCACCATGAAAACAGCTCTACGAATGACGAATGTTTTCAAAGTGTCAGTCCTTTGGGGCCAATGAAATCAAAATTAGTAACCAAAGTGGGAATGGGACGCCTCGGTGAAATACCTGTAAAAAATTACCAGCGCCCAAAGAGTGCCTAAATGCCTCGGGCGCTGGTGGTCAGTACGTTATTACTTCAGTACAACGGTTTCGAAACTGTTGACTGTTCTCCATGGCCGAAGTTGCCAGCTTTCCACAGTTTCGGGGTTAATACCAATCAAGGTGGGTACCTCAACCACTCCACCACCCATCCGGAGCTTGCTCCAGCGATCCATGATTGCCTCTCGAGTGGCCAGGTTCTCGGCGGAGGCCTTTTCCTGGATACGGGTTGTGTTGAAATCGTCGAAGAAGCGATTGTCTTCGATACCTGCGTTGTATCCACCGGAGCCGATTGGCCATAGGCAGCACACAGGGATTGTTCCGCCTACCTCGAACTTGGCTTCGTTGCGGTTGGGACCCCAGTTGGTCATCCATGGCACGTTGATCTGCCTGCCGACCATGGTGGGCCTTCGGGATGAGTACGAGGTGTTGTCGATGTATGGCTTCAGGCCCAACTCGGTTTCCCACATGCCTGCCACTGCTTGGCAAACCTCAGGAGAGGTGCCATTGCCGGACGGGCAGTAAAACTCGAACTCGAAACCAGGCTCGACGCCGGCCGCTGCCATTTGCGAGCGGGCGAAGTCAGGGTCGTAGTTGATTGCCCACCTATCTTGCCATTCAGGGTCTGTATGGTGGAATGCGACGCCGGCACCGTGTCCGCCGCCGTAGATGGGTCCGCCAAATCCGGAAATAATGGTCTCAGCGATTAGGTCTCGGTCTATCGAGAATAGAAGTGCTTCGCGGAAGGCAATGGCCTTCACCATGCTATCGGTCTCGTCGCTAAGGTTCGTAGGGTCGCCATCGACCCTGGGATCACCAATCCAAGGATGGTCCGCGTCAGGAGTGAAGCCTTCCCGCACGATAGGCGTGCCTTCGACGGGATCTTCGAATGACCAGTAATTGCCTGCTATATAAAGGAAGTTTCCAGCGACCTGGTTGAGGCCGTTATGGAACTCAAAGCCTTCGTCCTGCAAAGGCTTTACGTCCTGGATGGATGTCATTGCGATGTCTGCCGTACCGGTCTGCAACATAGCGGTACGAGTAGAAGCCTCTCCG
>MUCK01000009.1 GCA_002816705.1 SAR202 cluster bacterium Casp-Chloro-G4 | reverse complement strand
CGGCCATTTGGCCGCCTCTTTTTTAGTTACATTTTGGTTGGGAAATATGTGGCTAAGATTCGTTATCTAACGTTCGGCTCATGTTTCTGGAAATCATCCAGAGCGCCATGCCCAGGGCCGCTGCGGCGATCCACAAGGGAATGATGAGTTCTGGGTAGGCGTTCAGGAACCCAACTGGCATAACGACGGCTGCGCTAGCGGGTACCATGGCTACAAGGGTTAGCCCCACGCGCCTAAGCACACGCATGGAAGCGACTCTTTGCTCATGCGCCCAGGCAATATCCGTTCCGCACATAGAACATGAGGCAAAGTTTATTTGTAAGTGGTATCCGCATATTGGGCAAGAGTTCTCGTTAGCAGGTGGCATCGGCAATTCTCACGTTCGAAAGGTGAACAGGGCCTAAATAGAAAGGTAACGGGTATGTGTATCCGATGACAATGCCTTAGCGTTCGAATTAAGCCTTGGTCGAGCCAATATTCTCATGGGGCTCTGTTTTGTGGTGGAAATCAGCGGGCTGCTATGTCTCGGACAGAAGCGCCTACTGGTTCGTTTCCTGCAATATCAGCCAGTTCTCACTGGCCTCTGCCTGGAATTGGCGTTGCTCAGTGGGCCAGTTGGACTTTAAGTATGCCAAGACGTCCAGTACCTCTTTTTCGCTGAGCTTTCCCTCGAAAGACGGCATGGTCCTACCGGGGAATTGCAGCCTACCAAAAATGATTTGGACTAACTGCCCATCAGCATGGTGCCATGAATGGCCCTCAGGTCCACGCGTTGGAGTGCTGGGGGATGCCTGCTGGCCCGTCGCAGCTTCTCCGTGGCAGGTCTGGCAGTTCGCGGCGTAGATGGATGCGCCTCGTTCGGGGTCTGAACGCTCGCTCTCACTGTTTCCGGAGCAGGCGGCCAAGGCCATTAGGAGGATGGCGGCCCCTAAGAGCAAGAGGCAGTACCTCCGGAATGTGATACTGGAAAGCCGTATTGGGTAACCTCGGCACTGGCATCCTGCTTCAGTCACTTTTGATTCGCACCGCGGCCCCTTGAATACGTTGAACTCGTCCAGTGTCAATTCTCCTTCAGGTAGACGCATTGGGACGATCCCCAGATGCGTGTCCAGCTCTGTCCGGTGTTCTCTTTAAGGCCTAGACAGCCTGTTTACTGCTCATTCGACCAGCGCGAATATTGTGCCCGCAGAAGAAAATCATCTACAAACCGCCGAACAGCATCCCTAAGCTGAATCCGTCGCTGATCCCCGGCATTACGGTTTCACCCCTAGTGACTATGCCCGTCGTCAGGGTGCTCTTCCTCTACGGTTTGGTCTACTACCTCCTCGTTCGCTTCCTCGTGGAGGTGGCCATTGGTTTCGTCGTGCGTGTCGATCATCTCGTGCGGGTGTATGTCTTCTTCGTGTATGTCGGCAACGGTGCCTTCAGGTGTGGCTTCGGCCTCGTTTGCGTGTTCGTCGGCTTCGTTGTGCGCATCGACAACCTCGTGCGCGTGCATGTCCTCTTCGTGAGGCTCCTCCATAGCTTCGTCATGGCCCGATTCTCCGTGGTCATCGGCCATATAATCATCACCCAGTAGCATTACCATTGTCTCGTTGGCGTTGTCCAGGTCGCCGTTCGTCAGCGCCATGAGAAGGTGTTGAGCCGGCTCATGGTTCACCTCGGATGTAACCTCTGCAAAATGCTCAACTTGGTGGACCACATTTGTCAGGTCATCAGCCTTTAATGACGAGAGGGCAAGGCGCATGTGCATCGTAGGTAGATCTATTTCAGCCTCATCGAGGCCAGCCAGCATTTCCTCGATAATGTGCTCCGCTTCATGGACTTCACCTTCGGACAAAAGGTCCTTGCTTTGCTCCATCATGCGAAGATGTTGACCTTCCGTTGCGTCCAATATGTGGTCTAAATGGTGGGACCCGTCGTGAATATCTCCCGCCTCGAGGGCGAATAATGCCATCCAGTGATGCATCAGGAGGTCGTCACCGGACATGCCAGCGCGAGCGTGAGCATGACCTCCTTCCAAGCCACCGATGTATTCGGCTAGTTCTTGCAAGTCCTCGTTAGAAATTTTCTCGGGGGGGGAAAACAGTCATCGTCCCTATGGGGGCCCTGACCTGCCTTTTGACTTGAGCTATGGAATGGCCTGCCAACCCCGGCGCGAAGTCAGTGCCTTGCGCCTCCTCTCCATGGCAGGCAGCGCATCCAGCCGTAGCAAAAACCTCCTGGCCATCAAGCAGATGTCCTATTTCGGATGCCTGGTGCCCAGACTCCTCTACCGGCTCGGCGGTGACTGTTGGAGGAGGTAGTAATTTAGTTCCTGCCGTCGGTGGTGCCGTTGGCGGTAGGTCAACCTGACAGGCCATGGCTATCAGGCTTAAGGCGATTGCGGATGCAACGAACCTGCGTAATTTCATGAGAAGTCTCCTATTTGCGTATTGATCCGTCCAGGGATTGCCTTTTTGAAAACAGAGGGTTGAACAGACTAATTTGTAAAAAGAATACACGAGTTAGTGTGAGGAAACCGTGAGACGTGAGTACCGTGCGTGAAATTTTTGTGAAAAATTACGCAATACTTGGCTTTGCCTACCGACCATGGCGGGTGGCTTCGGATGCCAAAGGGAGACTAATTTAGAGGACGGAAGTCCTCGAGGTTTTGCCCTTCTATTGGTCCGGAGGGGGCGATTCCCGCAACCAGTTCATCTAGCCAAGGGGTTATCTGTGACTGACGAACCCCTCCAACCCAACGCCTGGCCACAACGCCGTCCCTGTCAACCAGGAACGTTACAGGTATGCCTATTACTCCATAGTCGATGCTGATTCTACCGTCTGCGTCCATGCCGTTAGGGTAGGAGACGCCGAATTCGCTTATGAATGCTCGGGCGTCTTTTTCGCTGTCCTGAATATCAACTCCCACGAATACAACATCGCTATCACCGTAGGTCTGCCAAAGTCTTTCCAGCACGGTGGCCTCCTGCCGGCAAGGTCCACACCAGGATGCCCAGAAGTTGATTACCACTGGCTTTCCTTGTAGTTCTTGCAGATCAAATCGCTGTCCGTTGAACGTCGTAAACGCCATTGGTGGCGCCGGTTTGCCGATCCTGGTGACGCCGCTTCGTCCCGTGACGGGGGACCGATTAGCCAATCCAATCCCCAGGACCACCATTAGTCCGAGTATGAGCGACGCAGATGCTACGATAGCGATAATCTTGCTTGATGAGCCGAGGCCAGAGGCGTTGCCTGGCTCTACGGTATCGTCGGGGTCACTTGGAGACGATTCGTCAGTAAGGTCCACCGGATAAGGCTCCGTTCGTTGTCGACTTTATTGCGTGGAACTTTGATCACGCAGCATGGATGAGGCCACTTGAATAAGGTCGGCCTCGGATATCAGATCGCCGGTATCGCCAGGGATGGACTGTATGGCGACGCCTACGACCTCGGACTGATCAGTTTCGCAATCAAAGTATATGGTCAGCGACCGTAGGTAGTCCCACATGGCGTCCGCTGGATTTATGCCAGGGCCGGCCAGAATCGTTCGTTCGGACCAACTGCCACGCATTACATTGCCGACGGACCCACCGATGTTCACTTCTGATATCGCATCGGCAGGCTGTAGCAGTCTCAATTCCACCATTGTTGGACTACCCTGTTTATAGAACGTTACTGGGTAAGCAATCAGCATGATTCCCTGGCCGTTGCGGTATACCAGGTTAGCCCTTTGGCGCCTGTCCAGAGACGCGCTGGAGTGCTCAAATCCCTCGGGAATAAACGTCGGCTCAAAGGCGTAACCAAGCGATGCCGAGATGCTCTTCAAATCGTGAAGCTCCAGTTCTGTATTGCAGGCGGCGTTGGTTGGCTTTGTAGTCTCAACCTGTTTGGTCGGCTGGGGTTGAGGCTCGGGTGAGCAGGCTACGAAAATTGATATTAGACCGATGAGTGCAATGACCACCCACCGTGCGGCCTGCGTTCGAACAGCTTGAAGTCTCATAGCATCGGATTCCAACTCAGTCTCACTGGAAATAGAATCCTGGTTCTTCGTCCATAGAAGGCAAGTCGTTCTTCAGCCGGGCGATGTTGGCTGCGGTCGAATCAATTGCGGCCCGCAACTCAGCTGCCCTTTCGTGGCCCCACAGTTGCAGGGCATGGTCTCCCAGGGTTTTAACGATGCGCTCGGTCTCAATCTTTATTTGCGATTCAGGCATGACAATCTCCTTTACTCGCTGCTCCGGGTGAGTAGTAACCTTAACTGATGTGCTTCGTTTTAGCACCTGAACTGAGATTACGGAAGGTGGATTTGGCTGTCAAGGTTTGGGCTGGCGAAGGGAACAATGAAAGGTGTGTCAGGCCGACGAAAGGCAGTCAGCCAAGGCATGCATGGCGGTTTTGCAACAATAGGAAGATGTGGATTTCAATTGACACTCATTTTATGGGGTGCGATAATCTTGCCAGCGAATAAATGACACAAAATAACATGGTCGTCCATTGGGCCTGATGTGTGAATAAAATGCACGGGGTGGAGACGACGGGACGTAAGTTAGACAAATGCCAAAGCGAACCTATCAACCACGAAAAAGACGCCGAGCCCGAGTGCACGGGTTCCGGTCCCGTATGAGTTCCAAAAATGGACGCAATGTTCTCAAGCGTCGTATGTTTAAGGGTCGGCAGCGTCTCACTGTTGCGGACTAGATTCCGGCCTTGCATCTGACGGCCTATGCGAAAGGAACAGCGCCTTCGAAGGGCGAAGGATTTCGCGGCTGTGCGCCACGAAGGTCGGAGTTGGGCTGAAAAGCTCCTTGTTTTGGCCATCCGACGTAATGGTCTAGAGGTAACTCGATTCGGGTTCATCATAGGGAAGCGGGTCGGGAACGCCGTATTAAGGAATAAGATCAAGCGGAGACTGCGAGAAATATCTCGCCTCGCCGATGTTCAGGAGGGGTGGGACGTAGTCTTCATAGCACGAAGTGGCGCCTCCTCCGCCGATTATCAGACGCTAAATAGATCCGCCGTGGAGCTTTTCAGGCGGGCCAAATTGTTGAATGAGTCGAGCCAAGCCGCTGAACGGCATGAATAGGTGAAGTCATGAGAGGGCTGGCTCTGGCTGCGATCAGGTTTTACCAAGTGGCGATTTCGCCTTATATCGCTGCGGGGGCCTGTCGCCACGATCCTACATGTTCCAGATATACCCAGCAGGCGATCATAAAGCATGGAGTGCTTAAAGGCTCTTGGATTGGCACCAAGCGATTGGCAAGGTGTCGGCCCGGGGGTACGCACGGTTATGACCCAGTCCCTTGAATCTTTTGACGCCCCAGCGCGTTTGCCTGCCTTTCCGAAAGAAATTAATGAAATTTAGTCTGAATCGACGATTACTTCTATTAGCTGTCCCCCTTATCGTACTGACTCTGGCGGCCTGTGCCGGTCAAATAAGTAAACCGAAAGGCTGGTCCGGGGGCACTGTTCAAGGCGACACACTTTATATTGGCACTCAGGCCGGTGATGTGCGGGCGCTGGACGTGAAAAACGGTTTTACCAAGTGGGACTTCGAGCTTCAAGGGGAAGATAAATCTCGTGGCGTCTACGGCGCTCCCGCGGTTACGGATGACGCCATTTACGTTGGTGGGTACGATAGTATCCTTTATGCCCTTTCGGTTTCTGGAGACTCGCTGTGGCAGGAACCCGTGGGCGGGTCCATCGTGGGCAGCCCCGTTGTGGCAGATGGCGCGGTGCTTGTTGGTGCGACAGATGGTGTGCTGTACGCCATCAATATTGAAGATAGGGCTGAATTATGGACGTTTGCCACGGGAAGCAGGGTGTGGTCTTCACCGGCGGTCGATGTCGGTAATGGGGTTGTTTATCTGACTTCGTTTGACCAAAAAATTTACGCGCTAAAATTGGCAGACGGGTCAATGATGTGGGAATTTGAAACCGATGGTGCGGTCGCATCTACTCCAGTAGTCAATAGCGGTGGGGTATACGTCGGTTCTTTTGATGGCGTGTTTTATGCGCTCAACGCTGCGACTGGGGCGCCTCTCTGGCAGTTCGATGGCGCGAGCAACTGGTATTGGGGCGAAGCATTGGTGACGGGCGACACCGTTTACGCTGGTTCATTAGATGGCAACCTGTACGCGCTAGACAAGTTCTCTGGCGCCCTGCGTTGGACGTATGCAACTGAAGGTCCAATTGTCGGGAAGCCTGTGATTGTCTTTGATATGATAGCCGTGCCGTCGGATGATGGCGGTCTGCACCTGGTGCGCATGGCGGATGGCCGAGAGGTCAGTTCGTGCAGCATGGGTACCGAATTGAGGTCCTCGCTGGTCCAGCAGGACGGCGTGGTGTTTCTAAACGCCAATGACGGTTCGATCAGAGCGTTGCGTATCAAGTCAAGCGGCAATCCGGACGAAGAGTGGGTCCACTTTGCCAATGAGGACAAGCCTATAGATGCGGGGAGGCCCCCCGACTGCTAGGGTCCTAGAGATTTATTTTGCAGATTATTATTGACATATGGAACCTGATCATCACCGAACCGATGATCAATAGCCTGGTTTTTCTCTACACTATTTTCTTCTCAAATTTTGGTGTGGCGATCGTGGCATTCACTGCGCTTATTCGTGCCGCAATGATCCCTCTAACGGTGCGGCAAAGCCATTCGTTGAAGCGGATGTCCGATCTGCAGCCCAAGCTGAAGGAAATTCAGGAACGGCACGCCAAGGACCGCCAGAAGCTCTCCACCGAGACGATGCGGATCTACAAGGAGAACGGCGTCAATCCCATCGGTTGCCTGGGGCCATTAGTCATACAATTCCCCATCTGGATTGGGCTCTTCCGAGCCATCGACCAGACCTTGCCTTCAACACCCGAGAAATTGGTGGGGCTGTCTCAGCATCTATACTCCTGGTTGCCCAGGGTTCATGAAGTAATTCCAATAAACAACTCGTTCCTTTGGGTGGACCTGTCGCTGCCGGACCCAACGCCGGTCATGCCGGTGCTGGTGGGCGTATCCATGTGGTTGACCCAAAAGATGACCACGATGCCTTCAGCCGACCCAAGGCAGGCGCAGACCAATAAGATGATGCTGTGGATGATGCCGTTGATGTTTGGTTTCTTCACAACGACATTTCCAAGTGGGTTGGCGGTATACTGGATTGTCTCTAACGTTATTGGCATCGTGATACAGGGATTTGTAACGGGCTGGACGCCGCTTACGGATCTGCTAAAATTCCGAGGCTTTGGCCCCAAAGGGCCTGCGGACGAGCCGCAACCTGCTACCGCTTTAGTGGTCTCGGCAGAGGAGACGTCGACCGATGAGAACGATCGAAACGACAGCCAGGAATCCAGAAGAGGCAATCGAAATCGCCCTAAAGGAACTCGACGCCGAGCGCGGGGAAGTAGAAATAGACGTCGTTAGCCGGGGCAAGGCAGGCATTCTTGGAATCGGCAGCGAGCCGGCCAGGGTCCGTGTAACGCTGCTTGAGCAGGCACCCGACGTGGTTAAGGTGACCACCGAGATTCTGGAGAATCTCATCGCGGGCATGGGTGTTGACGTTGTCTTGAACCTCAAGCAAGCCCACAGCGAAGACCTTGGCGGCCCCGAATTCGAGATCGAGGGTGACGATTCAGGACTGCTTATAGGCCGACGTGGAGAGACCCTTCGGGCATTACAGTTCCTTGTTAAGTTCATCGTTAGCCGCAAGCTGGAGAGCAGGGTTAACATTTCAGTGGACGTGGAGGGCTACCAGGCGCGCCGATACGATTCTCTGGCAAACCTGGCCGGCAGGGTGGCAGAGAGGGTGGCTAGCTCAGGCAGGTCTATTACGCTAGAGCCTATGCCACCGAACGAACGCCGAGCCGTACACATGGCGCTGGCGGACCACCCAAAGGTGACCACCGAGAGCACCGGCATGGGCGACGGTCGTCAGGTCATAGTGCAACCCAAGTAATTTCGCTTTTCCTTAACTGGGTGAGGTGGAACGCGAGGTTAGAGTGCGGCCTGATTTTCTTGCGATAGGCCACGCCCCCAAGGACTTGACTCCCGATGGATTGCAGTTGGGTGGCGCAGTCACTTACGGGGCTATTGCCGCCAAAAGACTAGGTGTTTCGCCTGCAGTTGTTACCAGTGTCGGGCCCGATGTGGAAGTTGCCGATTCGCTACCCGATATTCCGGTCCACGTTGTGCCATCTGCTCAGACCACTACATTCGTTAATACATACATTGCCGGTCGTAGGACACAGTTTATTCGGGCGGTTGCTGGTCCGATTTCCACCTCTGACATCCCGCAAGATTGGACGTCCGCGCCGCTTGTTATGCTGGGGCCCCTAGCCCAAGAATTGGACTCAGCCCTGGCCAGCCACTTTCCTGAGTCCATAGTAGTCGCTTCTATTCAGGGGTGGCTGAGGCAGTGGGATGAGGATGGTAGGGTCAGTCCGTGTCAGTGGAATGGCTACGACATACTGCCACACGTGGATGCTGTGATTCTTTCCATTGACGACATCGAAGACAGTAGTATGTTGGACGGGTGGAAGGATTTGACACCTGTACTGATAATTACACGTGGTTCCGAGGGCGCGGACGTTCACTTCCAAGGGACCTGGCATCACGTCGAATCGTTCCCGGTCACAGAGGTGGACCCCACTGGCGCAGGTGACGTTTTCGCGGCCGCATACCTTGTTCGATTCAGCGAAACCCGCGACGTTTTGCTGTCCGCCAGGTTCGCTTCTTGTGCTGCTAGCTTTTGTGTCGCCCGCCAGGGAACGCAAGGCATACCCTACCGTGCGGACGTCGAAGCCAGACTGGCTGGTGATAGTGCCTGAATCCCGTAGAAGCATAGTTAGCGCGTTGGGGCTGAGTTGTCAGACCACTTAGTAGGTGAGATTGTGACCCTGGGGAAATGGGTTATGTTATAAGGGCAATGGTTGCTGTTCAAATGTGCCGACCAAGCTAGAACTCAGTAATGCAACGCGCGGTCGAAATCCTGATCTGTCACAGCATTTGGCGCCAATGGTTGCGGCATACTAGATATTATTTGGCTATATTCATGTGACGGGACATTCCCCCCCCCCGTATATTCTGCGAATATAACCGAATAACGAGATTATTGTGAGGAATTGCCTGGTTACTTGCGCCACATCTTTTCAAAGGCCATAATAGCGCCACCGTCCAGATGTATGGTCGCCGACCCTTATTCCTTTTGGTACGCTCCGTTATGACTCCTCCAATCATTCGAATCAATCGCTTCGTCTGGCTAATAACCGGCGTTATCGCCGTTGGCGTGGCGTTGTATATGCTTCGCGGCGCACTGTTTCCGTTCATTGTGGGCGGAGCACTGGCATACATAATGCACCCCCTTGTCGCCTGGCTCGAATCGCGAATGCCGGGCCGCCAAAGTCGACCCGCCTTGGTCCGGATCCTCTCCATATTTATCATGTTTGGGGTGATGGTAGTGGTCATCGCTGGTGCGCTGATAATAGTCTTACCACCCCTTCTGGAGCAGTTCGGACTGTTCATTGAAGTGCTGCCGGATTTGATTTCGGATGCCCGTATTGCCGTAGAGAACTGGAATCGCGAGATATCCAGCGCCATCCCGGAAGAAATCCGTCTGCAGATTCAAATTGCAGTCCAGGAAGCCGGAAGCGTGCTGGTCGGCGCGACTCAGAGTTTTGTTGTTCGGACTTTGGGAGTGGTCTCAGGGGCGCTCACTGTGGTCATTGGTCTGGCAGCCTTACCACTGTTTATTTATTACATTCTCAAAGACCGAGAAAAAATGGTGGACGGGCTGGTGTCCGTGTTCACCCCTGGCCCCAGGGCACATGCCAGAAACGTGATAACCGTCATAAACCATGTCTTTAGCTCCTACGTTCGCGCTCAACTCATGTTGGGTTTAGTCGTAGGAATTATGGTTTTTATTGGCCTGACCATCCTGGGGGTACCCTTCGCAATCATACTGGCGGTGGCGGCTGGCGTATTTGAACTCGTTCCTATTATCGGGCCGTGGCTGGGAGCAATTCCCGGCATCGTGGTAGTGTTGGCGCTGGAACCGGAGAAGTTTTTCTGGGTAGTAATGGTGTATTTCGGTATCCAGCTTTTGGAGAACTCTCTACTTGTGCCGCGTATCCAGAGCCGGGCTCTGAACGTTCATCCAGTTCTCATCCTGGTCGTAATTATCGTGGGGAGCGAGGTCGCCGGTTTGTGGGGGATCATTCTTGGGCCTCCGCTTGTGGTGGCAGGCAAGGAGGTTTTCCACTACTTCGTGGAGGAGTGGAATTCTGTCGAGATGGCGACTCTGGCAGAGCTTAGGCTTGAGGAAGAAAACGCCCTTGAGGTAGGTCAAGACGGACTGGCGTCAGACCGAGTTATGGACGGCCTGGAACATCCCCTGGGTGCCTCGGAGGAAGTCGTGGAGACCCACCCACAGACGTAGACCGTTAATTCCAAATCACTCTCTTCATCCCAGCCGGTTGCGTCATTAAGGTACGAACTCCATAATTACTGGAGATACGGCGGTTGAATGACTTGTCGTACACATTCCGGTTAAGAAGGGTGAGTGATTGAGCAAAATCAGTGCTGTGCTTTTTGACTACGACGATACGCTGGCGGCGACATATGCCCCTAGAGTGCTTGCCGCAGAGAAAGCCGCAGAGGGTATTTTGTCCCCGGACCTGGATATGGACCGGATCATGCGAGAGTGGGCCGGTAGACCTCAGATGGAGATTTTCCGGGAATTATCTAAAGATGAAGACTTGGCAAAAACATTATTTGAACGCTACACCACTGAATATTGGCGGCTTTCCCCAACCCATGTGAAGCTATTCCCCGGCGTCCGTGACATGCTGGATGCGTTGCGTTCTCAGGGGTTCAGATTGGGCATCGTAACTTCCAAGCCAAGGCTGCTGAAGAATGACGATGGGCCTTTTGGCGTTGAGCTAGAGCTTCAGCGGATGGACCTGATGAGCACCTTCGAGGTAGTAGTGGGCTGGGAGGACCCGGAGGAGCCCAAGCCTGCGCCTGCGCCGATCTTGTTTGCCCTGGACAAGATGGGTCTGGAACCCGGAGATGCCGTAATGGTCGGTGACAGCCATATCGACATCACTACAGCAAAGCGGGCCGGGACGACCTCCGTTGGCGCTACGTGGGGAACATTGGCTCGGGACATGCTGGTGGAAACTGGACCTGATCACCTCATAGATTCGCCGGACCAACTCCTCCCTTTGGTGCAATCATGATCGAAATGGGGGAGTTCTAATGTCACTTCGTACTCTGAGAATTATCCGACCCTTTATGCCATTGGAGAGTTGAGAATCCCTTGTCATCAGCCCTAGTCCACATTTCCATTCATGACCACGTCGCAACTGTTACGCTGAACCGACATTCAGCAGGCAACGCCATCAATGAGGCCATGGCCTTTGCATTACGAGATGCCTTAACTGACCTTTCGCAGAGTGGCGAAGTGCGGGTGCTTCTTGTGACTGGTGAAGGCTCCGGCTTTTGTACCGGCACGGACCTCCCGAACTTAACAAACCCGGAACTGTTGTCTGATACTCTAAAAAACCACAGGATATCGGATGCCTTTGCTGCGCTAACCAAGCCGGTTATCGCCGCAATCAATGGCGATGCCTTAGACCAGGGATTAGAGCTTGCTCTTGCATGCGACATCAGGGTAGCGTCGGCCACGGCCCGATTGGGTCTTACCCAGGTGGAGGCAGGGTTCATGCCCTGGGATGGTGGGACGCAGCGCCTCCCTAGATTAGTTGGAAGAGGCCGTGCACTGGAGATGATCTTAACCTCCCGCCGAATTGACGCCCAGGAGGCTATGTCCATGGGTCTTGTCAACATGGTCGCGGAGCCGGATCAGGTCATGAATTCCACACTGAAGATAGCGCAAACCATTGCTGCACACGGTCCTATCGCCGCAGGCTACCTCAAGGAAGCCGTGCTCAAGGGAATGGACCTGACATTGGAGCAAGGGCTTCGGTTGGAAGCGGACCTGAATTTCATCCTTCAGACGACATCTGACCGTGCAGAAGGAATTCAGTCTTTTCTCCAGCGCAGGAGCCCTGATTATGGTGGGAAGTGATATGACCCATCCAACAGTCCTATACTCCAAGAAAGGCAACGTTGCTCACGTAGTGCTCAACAGGCCTCGTGTTATTAACGCCTATAACATGCAGATGCGTGACGAGCTCTACGAGTCGCTAGCGGCAGCCAAGGATGATACGGACGTGCGTGCGTTGGTGTTAAGCGGGTCGGGCGAACGTGGCTTTTGCGCAGGGGCTGATCTGACAGAGTTTGGAACCGCGCCGTCGCTGGCCATAGCCAGGCAAGTGCGTTGGGAGCGGGACATATGGGGTCTGTTCTTGAGCATTCGTAAGCCGATGATCGCAGCGTTGCATGGCTTTGTCATCGGCTCCGGGGTAGAGATGGCATGCCTGTGTGACGTGCGAATCGCCTCGGAAAACGCTGTGTTCAGCATGCCGGAGGTTGCCCTGGGGATGGTGCCGGCTGCTGGCGGAACCCAGACCCTTCCTCGAGTTGTTGGCGCGGGTACGGCGTTGGAACTGATTCTGACGAATCGAAGTGTCGCGGCCAGCGAGGCTAAAGAACTGGGCCTGGTGCACCAGATCGTTGCCAATGGCGATTTGATGATGACGGCGATTTCTCTTGCCGAGAAGTTGGCGTCTCGCGATCCTGCGGCCCTGTCGGCGGCCAAGTCTGCCCTCGTTGACGGCTTGGACATGCACCTTGACGATGGCCTTCGCCTTGAGAAAAGATTGGCCATGAAGGCCAAATCTAGCGAATAACGTCTGGCCAAAAAGGAGCCTTATGTCGGACGCGACGGTCCTGGTTGTCGAGGACGAAGAGAACATCTTGGAAGCCTTGCGCTACAGCTTGGAAAGGGAAGGCCATACTGTCTATACGGCAGTGGACGGCGAAGAAGGCCTGAATCTCGCTCGACGTATCGATCCAGACCTGGTTATCCTGGACGTTATGTTGCCGAAGATGGATGGCTTCGAAATTTGCCGAATACTTCGCGGCGAAACGGATGTCCCCATAATAATGCTCACGGCCCGAGGCGAGGAGATCGACCGTATTGTTGGCCTGGAACTGGGAGCAGACGATTACGTCACAAAACCTTTCAGCACTCGCGAGTTCATGGTCAGAGTCCGCAACATGCTGAGGCGGGCAAGGTTGTCCGATAACGTCGAATCAAGCTCCGCAGGCGAAGAAAATCTCGTAGCCGGGAATTTGGAAGTCGATCTGACCAGCCATGTGGTCCGCCTGGATGGCGTTGCGGTGGATATGAAGCCAAGGGAGTTTGATCTGTTGGCCCTGTTGGTAAAAAACTCAGGTCGTGCCTACAGCCGGGACCAGATATTGCAACAGCTCTGGGGGCACGACTATTATGGCGACACCCGAACGGTTGACGTGCACGTTCACTGGCTTCGGGAGAAGATTGAGCCGCAGCCGAGCAAACCTCAGAGGTTGGTTACCATACGCGGCGTTGGCTACAGGTTCGACAGATGAGATTACCTCATTCCCTTCACTGGCGCATCTCTCTCGCCTACACGGCGCTCATATTCTTCACCATGGGAGCTGTAAGCCTTTATCTAGTGGATTTCGTTCGCGACGCGTTCTTGGCGGACCTGCAAATTCGATTGCAGCAGGAAGTCAGCCTGGTGGCCGAATCGACATCGGGGTTCGTCGGTGACGAATCTGATAGCGGTGGGCTTCAACTCGTCGTCCAGGATATGGCTGAGATCATCAAAGCACGAGTGACGATAGTTGATGCAAATGGATTGGTATTGGCGGACACGGCGGAGGATCCCGACCCGACGGGAAACCTAAGGCGGCGCCAGGAGATTCGGGAAGCCCTAAACGTGGGCGTCGGTAACGCCATCCGTGAGGAATCGGCATCCGATGGCGAGGTCGTCTACTCCGCCTTGGCTATACGGCATAACGGCGTGGTTGTTGCGGTTGCGCGGGTAGGCATTCCCACGTCTGATGTGAATGCAAACGTAAATCGGCTTATTACGACTATCCTGGTATCCGCTTTAGGGGTTGCTGCACTTTCCGTGGGCCTGGGCTTCATGCTATTTCGTCGGACCTCCCGATCTGTGCAAAGGGTTGCTGAGGGCGCGAGACGTTTGGCTGATGGAGACCTGGAACATAGAGTTCAAACCTCATCCTCAGATGAGACTAAGGAATTGGCTGAGGCCTTTAACGGCATGGCCAATACCATCCGCAGCGTTGTCGGCGACCTATCCAGCGAACGAAATAAGCTGACGGCTGTGTTAGACACCATGGCGGATGGTGTGGTGGTGCTGGAGGCTGACAGCGAGGTCAGCCTTATGAATCGAGCGGCCGAGTGGCTTCTCGGCGTGGGCGCTAAAGACGCGGTGGGCAATCGTCTGGTAGAGGTGGTCCGAGACCACGAAATCCAGGAGACGGTTCAGAAGTCTATGGAGACTGGCCAGATATGGCAGATCGAAGTGGAGCTTCGGCCAAGTCGGACATTCCTCAGTGCGATAGCGACGCCTCTTTGGGCTGTTGATGGCACAACAGACGCCTCGGGTGTGCTGTTAACGCTCCATGATCTAACCCGCATTATGCAGGTCGAAACGACGCGAAAGGAGTTCGTGAGTAACGTTTCGCACGAACTCCGTAGTCCGTTGGCTTCTATCAAGGCGATGGTTGAGACGCTTGAAGACGGCGCTATGGATGAGCGGAACGTTGCCGTGGACTTCCTTCGGCGGATTAACCGCGATGTGGACCGTATGAACGGTATCGTTAATGACCTGCTTGAGTTGTCCCACCTAGAGAGTGGCTACGTGCCGCTTCACCTGGCGCCAGTGGACCTCAAGCCTCTGGTGGAGGAGATCGTGGAGGATTATCGGCGGTCTCCTCTTGGTAATGACCTGGAGATTAGTGTGGATTTTCAAGGCGCTACGTCAATGGTTACTGCCGAGGACGAAAAGCTACGTCAAGTGCTGGTTAACCTGATCGAAAACGCCATCAGGTACACCGTTAAAGGCAAGATCACGGTATCGGTTTCGGAAGAAGGGCGGTTCCAAAAAGTACGGGTGACTGATACGGGAACAGGCATAGCTAGGGAGCATTTGCCCCACGTTTTCGAGCGGTTTTACAAGGCTGATAGGTCCAGGAGAGACGGCGGTACGGGGTTGGGTCTGGCCATCGTGAAGCACATAGTGCAGTCTCATAGAGGAGAGGTCAACGTCGAGAGTGAAGAGGGTGTAGGCAGTACCTTCGAATTCACCATACCCAAGGGTTGATTGGCCTTGTCTTGCGCTGCCTATCCCCAAAACAACACACATTTCTAATAAGACATTAAAGCCTCATTAATTTTCTGTTCACATTCAACCGTTACGCTGTAATTGAAGCTTAGGCTCAGGTTGTGCTTCGGTATGTTGTTAATCTTTCGTTAACAATGTGTTCAATAGCCCCTAATGAAGGGTGATTACAGTTAGGAGTAACTATGTTGATTTCATTAATTGGGCGAATTTTCAAAAATCCTTCCAGCCGATTGGGCACAGCCACCCTGCTAGTCCTCATACTTTCTGCTGGCATGGCATGTGGCGGGTCCACTGGGACGGGTGCCGGTGATGGCACAGGCCAACCCTCATCAGGGTCTGGCGTTAGTGGTCAAATAGAGATAGATGGTTCTAGCACCGTGTTCCCAATTACCGAAGCTGTCGCAGAGGAGTTTCGAAATAGCCATCCAAACGTGCAGGTTAACGTGGGCGTTTCTGGGACGGGCGGAGGGTTCAAAAGATTTATAGAAGGTCAGATTGACATCAACGACGCGTCGCGGCCCATCAAGCCCTCGGAATCGGGCACTGCTGCAGAAAATGGTGTTGAGTACCTGGAGTTGGAGGTCGCCATAGACGGTCTCGCGGTTATGGTTAGCCCTCAGAACGACTTCGTGGAGTGCCTGACTGTGGAGCAGCTAAAGACCATCTGGGAGCCGGGCAGCTCGGTGAAAACATGGAATGACGTGGACCCTACCTGGCCCAACAATGGGCTGAATCTTTATGGCCCAGGGACTGACTCCGGTACTTTCGATTACTTCACAGAAGTAGTAATGGGCGAGGCTCAGGCGAGTCGACCCGATTACTCGGCCAGCGAAGACGACAATGTTCTGGTGCAGGGTATTGGCGGCGACCGCAACGCGTTGGGTTACTTTGGGTACGCCTACTACATCGAAAATGTCGACAAGCTAAAGATAGTGGCCATTGACGCGGGGGCCGGTTGCGTAAAGCCGACTGCCGAGACCATCGAGAACGGCAAATACCAGCCACTATCCCGCCCGCTATTAATTTACATCAACAAGGCAAGTCTGGAAAAACCTGACGTAAATGCTTTCCTGAGATTCTACATGGAGAACGGCGCCGAATTGGCTGAGGAAGTTGGGTACATCCGTTTGTCAGAGCAGGAATATAAGAACAACATTGCCCTGTTACAGTAGTTTTCGGACAGCCCTCAATGTTTTGATACCCCAAAGGGAATTGAGCGAATAATCATGGAGAGCTCTCTGCCTACGGTAGGGGAATCCAGCCGAGTGGCTAACTCGGCCAATAACGTTACACCTGCCTTCAGGCGCAGGCGGCGCACTACTATCGAAGGTAGTGTCGTTAAGTGGATATTCTTCGGCTGCGCCTTCATATCCGTACTCACTACCATTGGCATAGTATTTACTCTCCTCTCCCAGGCTATAGGCTTCTTCTTCGAGGTATCCGTCTGGGAATTCATATCCGGCACCCGCTGGACTCCTATACTCAAACCCCAATCTTACGGCGTCCTACCTCTTGTCGGTGGAACCCTGCTGGTGGCAGTTATTGCTGCGGCCGTGGCGTTGCCGTTAGGTCTTTCGATAGCGATCTTCCTCGCCGAATACGCCCCGGGCAAGGTGCGGCGTATCGTGAAGCCGACATTAGAGGTGCTGGCGGGTGTACCTACCGTTGTATACGGCTACTTTGCTCTTACGTTCGTTACGCCAATCCTGCGGGGGGTGTTCCCTGACATGCTTGTCTTTAACGCGCTGAGCGCAGGACTGGTAATGGGAATCATGATTATTCCGATGGTCTCGTCGTTGAGCGAGGATGCCATGGTGTCAGTGCCACGCTCGCTGAGAAACGCTGCCTTTGCCCTTGGAGCGACGCGATTCGAGGTTAGCCTGCGAGTGGTGGTACCGGCGGCGTTGTCCGGTATCGTAGCCTCTTTCATACTGGCAATCTCCCGTGCCATTGGCGAAACCATGCTGGTCACCATAGCCGCTGGTGCGACGCCTAGGCTCACCGGGAATCCACTGGAGAGCATACAGACTATGACTTCCTACATCGTGCAGTTGAGCCTGGGCGAAGCTGCACATGGGTCGCTAGAGTTCAACACTATATTCGCGGTTGGACTTTTGCTCTTTTTGATGACCCTGGTGATGAATTTGCTTGGCTTCTGGGTGGTGCGGCGATGGAGGATGAAGTATTGATTTTTTGGGATTTTTGGCCAAGGTACGCTGCCTTGGCTTGCCATTGTGGAATGATCTGATGCAGAAGACATCGTGGTTCTATTGTTGGGGTAGATGGCAGGGCAATGTTGCTTTGGCCGACCCTTGTAGAAAAAGCTAATGCAAACGACTTCGCAGTTCAACCAGAGGCTGCCGCTTAGAAAGGCCGTAGGCACGGTCCTTTATTTCGTATTTCTGTCGGCCGTGCTTGTGGGCATCGTCGGACTTGTGGTCCTGTTGACTCAGATACTCATACAGGGAATTCCCTGGTTGAGCTGGCACTTCATTTCTGGTTTTCCCTCTCGACATGCGGAGGAGGCCGGGCTGCTGTCGGCGCTGACCGGCACAATTTGGCTGATGTTCCTCACGGCGGTTTTCACGGTGCCCGTTGGTGTGGGCGCGGCCATTTACCTGGAGGAGTACGCCCCCACTAACTGGGTGACGAATCTTATCGAGATCAACCTGTCCAATTTGGCCGGAGTGCCTTCAATCGTTTACGGACTGCTAGGTTTGGCTGTGTTTGTGCAGTTCCTTGGCCTGGGCCAAACGTTAATGGCAGGCGCAATGACGCTGGCTTTGTTGGTGCTTCCCATCGTTATCCTGGCCTCGCGGGAGGCCATTCGTGCCGTGCCGGATACCCACAGGCTGGCGGCATTCGCTCTGGGGGCCGACAAGTGGCAGGTAATACGGGGAGTGGTCCTGCCTTCTTCCGTACCGGGTATATTAACGGGAACTATATTGGCAATGTCCAGGGCTATCGGTGAGGCCGCCCCGATATTGGCTATAAGCGCGCTGGTTTACCTGACGTTTGTCCCTACAAATCCTTTGGATAGATTCACGGTGCTGCCTATACAGATATTCAACTGGGTGTCCCGACCGCAAGACGAGTTCCGAGGGCTGGCGGCGGCTGGCATCATCGTGTTGCTGGCCATACTTCTTTCCATGAACGCCCTGGCAATTCTGCTCAGAGACCGCTATCAGGTGAAGGCCGATGACTAACGACAACTCCGACATTGTTCTCAGCGCACGGGACCTTTACGTGCACTACGGAGACTTTCTGGCGCTTAAAGACATAAACTTGGACATCAAGCGGCATGGTATCACTGCACTAATCGGTCCGTCCGGCTGCGGCAAGAGCACGTTGTTGAGATGCTTTAACCGCATGAACGACCTGGTGCAGGACGCTCGTATAGAGGGCGAGATCATGTTTGAGGGGTACAATCTCTACTCGCCGGAGAGGGACGCCACGGAGATACGCTCTCGCATTGGAATGGTCTTTCAGAGGCCAAATCCCTTCCCCAAGTCCATATACGACAATGTGGCTTTTGGACTGCGCATAAATGGCTACACCGGGAACATGGAAGAGGCAGTAGAGCGATCCCTGAAGCAGGCAGCTCTGTGGGAAGAGGTTAAGGACAGGCTGAGCCGAAGCGCGCTGACCCTGTCCGGTGGCCAGCAGCAGAGGCTTTGTATCGCCAGGGCGTTGGCGGTGCAACCCGAGGTCATTCTCATGGATGAGCCTGCTTCGGCTCTAGACCCGATAGCCACGTTGGCTATCGAAGAGTTGATTAGGGAACTGAGTAACGATTACACCATCCTTATAGTCACCCATAACATGCAGCAGGCGGCCAGGGTTTCCGACGAGACGGCATTCCTCATGGTCAATGACGATCGCGCCGGTTATCTGGTAGAATTTGATGCAACCTCACAGATTTTCACCAATCCCAGCGACGAGCGAACTGAGGCTTATATAACAGGTAGATTTAGCTAATCCACTGGTCCATCATGGACGGCCCTGGCAATTTAAAAAGGAGTGCTCATCATGCCGAGAACAGATTTCGACAGAGACTTGAGAATGCTACAGGATGAGTTACTGCTGCAGGGCAGCATGACGGAGAAGGCCATTGCCAAGTCCATAACCGCTTTGAAAAGGCGCAACGCCGAGGTGGCTCAAGAGGTCATTGATGAGGATGACATCATCGACCAGAAGCGGTTCGAAATCGAGGAGCGCTGCATCGATTTAATCGCCACGCAGCAGCCGCTGGCCGGGGACCTTCGTATTCTCATTACAGTTTTGCATGTGACCGGCGAGCTGGAACGTATGGGCGACTATGCCGAGGGTATCGCCAAGATCAGCCTTATGATGGGCAACGAGCCTCCCCTCAAGCCTCTTATCGACATTCCCCGGATGGCCGACAAGTCCATGGATATGCTTCGCCGTAGCCTGGACGCCTTCGTTAACCGAGACGTGGTGGCCTCCATGGGTATCATGACGGAGGACGACGAGATCGACGATCTGTACGAGCAGGTATTTCGAGAACTGCTGACGTACATGATGGCCGACCCCGGGGCGGTAAAGCGGGCCACGCATCTGTTGTGGGTCGCGCACGACCTGGAGCGCATAGCAGACCGCACCACCAACATCGCCGAGCGGGTAATCTATCTGGTTACAGGCAAGCTGACAGAGGCAAGCACCCCGGCTGATTAGTATTTCCCTACCTGTGTAAAGCAGAGACTCGCCCACGCGGCTGGTCGCATATGACACGGACCTCGCTATCTCGTACAATACCTGCTTGGTGAATCCGAATTATAGGAAGCGTGCGCAGAGAGTGACCACTCCCAAGACCCCCGCGATGGCTTTGGAAGGCGTCCGAGTCCTGGATTTTTCCCGAATTTGGGCTGGCCCCCATGCCACCAAGCTACTCGCCGACATGGGCGCTGAGGTCATCAAAGTCGAGTCCACCAGGGCCTGGGACCCGCATCGCATGATCATAGGCTCCGGAAACTTGCCTGACGGCGAACTAGGTGACGACCCCTGGAATCGCAGTGGCTGGTTCAACACTCTCCACATGAGCAAGTATGGCGTCACTGCGGAGATGCGCCACCCCAAGGGCAAGGCTCTTCTGGAAGAACTGGTCAGCATCAGCGACGTTGTTATCGAGAACTTCCGCGCCGGGCTTATGGAGCGCAGGGGGTTGGGCTACGACGAGCTGAAGAAGATCCGCCCCGACCTTATCGTTGTGTCCATGCCAGCCTTTGGCAACACTGGACCATGGCGGGATTTCATTCAATACGGCATTGGCCAGGAGCAGTTGGGGGGCATAGCCTCCATGAACGGCTACCTGGACGATCCCTCGCCAGTGAAGTCCGGCGTGAACTTTGGCGACCCGATAAGTGGCGCTCATGCGGCAGGCGCGGTGCTTTCTGCCCTCTACCATCGTCGTCGCACAGGTAAGGGCCTCTTTATTGACCTCTCACAGCTTGAGTCGTCCATAATGACAATTGGAGAGCACCTGTTGGGCTTCCAGATGAATGGACGCAACCCGGGCAATCGAGGCAATCGACATCCAGTGTATGCGCCGCATGGCGTATACCGATGTGCAGGCGATGACCAGTGGGTAACAATCGCAGTGTCCTCGGATTCCGAATGGCAATCGCTTTGCCAGGTTATGGGCATGCCGGAGTTGGCTTCAGACTCACGTTTCGCGGACATTTTGGCGAGGCATAAGCATCACGACGAAATCGATGAGATTATCTCCGGTTGGACTCGGGACAAGGATTCCACCGACGTGATGAACGACCTGCAGCGCCAGGGGGTTGCCGCCGCCCCTGTCCTCAAGGGCGAGGGCATTTTCAACGATCCCCATGTTCAGGAGCGGGGCGTGTTGGAGTTTGTGGACCACCCTGCCTTCGGACCCTACTTTATGCCTGGCTTATCTTGGAAAATGTCGGAAACCCCGGGCCGGGTCCGGTGGCATGCACCTATGTTGGGCGAACACAATTTACGTATATTCGGCGAATTGCTGGGAATGGGGACGGACGCCATCGATGCTCTGTACGCAAATGGTGTAAGCGGAATATCACCAGAGCTGGGTGAGTAATAGACATCCGGCAGGTAACGGCCTGGCCCCGCTGGGGCGCGATACCAGCATGCTATTTAGTCCATTGCAAGCTGAATTCGGCCGATTTCTAGCTAAAATACTGAATTTGGCCATTTTGGGGCTAGCCGTTGTTCAAAAAAACAAGGTCTGATATACTTATCGCGCTTGTCGACCAGACGCGATGAGGGGTCGTCTTCAAGCCTGTACGAACGGACGCTTACCCGTTTTCATACCGGGCGAATCTGAGAGATTTACATCGTGGATTCGAGTTTTGAAATCACCGTCCCTCGGCGGCTGGATGCACTTCACTGAGTTGGCCAATAAAATCTGGTAAAAAGCGGCGCAAGTCGCATGGAAATTTGGAATAGGAAAGTTAAGAAAGGAGGTGGGCCATTGCATTGGATTGATTACGCAAGCCCCCATTCGGTAAGGGAAGCGGTGGACCTGCTGAACGAAGCGGGCGGAAGTGCTCGTCCTATGGCTGGCGGGACAGACGTATTGGTGCAGTTGAGGGCCAACGCCCTGCCCGACGTCAACCTGCTAGTGGATATGAAGAACATCCCAGAGTTGAACGAGATGACTATGGACCCTGAGGTTGGCTTGACCCTGGGGGCAGCCGTTCCCTGCTACAAGATTTATGGGAACAAGGCCATTGAGCATGCATTTCCTGGTCTGATTGACTGCGCCTCTTTGATCGGCGGAACGCAGATACAGGGTAGGGCATCGCTGGGCGGCAACCTCTGCAACGCAGCACCTAGCGGAGACTCCATACCTGTAATGATCGCCCTTGGTGGCGTGGCTCGCATCAGCGGACCAAGCGGTGATCGCGAAGTTCCGTTGGAAGACTTCTGCACCGGTGTCAGGCGGACAGTAATTCAGCAAGGCGAGATTCTGGTATCGTTGCACTTCCCTGCACCCGTTGCTAATCAGGGCGCCAATTACATGCGGTTCATCCCCAGAAACGAGATGGACATTGCTGTGGCAGGTGTAGGTTGCTCTGTTGTGTTAGATAACGGCAACATCAAGTCGGCCAGGGTAGCCCTGTCTTCAGTGGCGCCCACGCCGCTGTACGTTAAAGAGATCGGCGACGCCATAGCCGGCAAGCCCGCTAATGAAGAGACACTTAAGCTAGCTGGCCAGATGGCTAAGGATGCTGCTAAGCCTATTACGGACATGCGAGGCACAATTGAGTACAGAAAGCACTTGTGCGACGTGTTGACGCGACGATCACTGCAAATTGCTATCGACCGAGCCAAGGAGAGTTAATAAATGCCGGCCAAGACTTATGTACGGACCATAATTAATGGTGAGCATGTCGATTTCCTTTGTGAGCCACGCCAGAGTCTTCTGGAGTGCCTTCGCGATGTGATCGGGCTCACGGGTACCAAAGAAGGCTGCAACGATGGCAACTGTGGCGCTTGCACTGTCTCAATGGACGGTCGGATTGTTACGGCCTGCTTAGTGCTGGGCGTTGAAGCCGAGGGCAAGGAAATAACCACCATCGAGGGTATCGCCAAAGGCAGCCAGCTACACCCGGTTCAGCAGGCGTTCCTGGAAAACGCGGCGCTTCAGTGTGGTATCTGCACGCCAGGGTTTATCGTCTCCTCTGTGGCATTGCTGGAGAAAATCCCGCAGCCTTCGGAGCATCAGATTCGATTCTGGTTGGCCAATAACCTGTGCCGTTGCACGGGTTACGACAAGATCGTTCGAGCGGTTCAGGATGCCGCAACCAAAATGTAGGGAGAGGTTTTGATGACCACCACCGACTATGAGCGGAATATCGTCCTGTCCAACGTCGAGTACAATGTCGTCGGGACGCGACCGGTTCGCCCCGACGGCGCGGACAAGGTTACAGGTCGTGCGCTTTATGGTGCCGACTTTGATACTTCGGGCCTATTACACGGAAAGGTACTGAGGAGCCCGCACGCCCATGCCAGGATAAGGTCAATCGACACCAGCAAGGCAGAGGCTTTGCAGGGCGTTTTGGCCGTGGTCACGGGCAAAGATATGCCCCACGAGGCGGACGAGAGCGACGGCACCAAGTACTCTCGCGACAACATTCTTGCCAGCGACAAGGTCCTGTATAAGGGACACGCCGTGGCTGCGGTTGCGGCCACCAATCCTCATGTCGCCGAAGAGGCTATTGGCCTGATTGAGGTGGACTACGAGGTACTGAAGCCGGTATTGACTGCCCCTGAGGCGATGAAGGACAGCGCTCCCATACTTCACGAGGGTTTGAAGACCGAGGAACTTGGGGAGAAGACCGATAAGGTCAGCAACATTGCCAATCATTTTCAGCACGTGAAGGGCGACATAGCCAAGGGATTCGCCGACGCGGACGTAGTGGTGGAGCGCGAATACAACACTGTAACCGTGCATCAGGGGTACATTGAGCCCCACGGCGCTACGGCGCTCTGGAACACCGACGGTCGCCTGCACATCTGGTGCAGCACCCAGGGGGCTTTCACGGCAAGGGACGCCACCGCTGGGATTTTGGGCGTACCAGTCTCGCAGGTCAGGGTCACGCCTATGGAGATCGGCGGAGGTTTCGGAGGCAAGATTCCTGTCTACGTAGAGCCCATCGCTGCTCTGCTGTCCAAGAAGAGTGGACACGCCGTTAAGGTTGTTATGAGTCGGGCCGAAGTTTTCGAGTCCACCGGTCCTACCAGCGGCTCCAATATCAGGATCAAGGTAGGCGCCAAAAACGACGGCACTATTACTGCCCTCCAGGGTTACCTCGCCTTCGAGGCTGGGGGCTATCCCGGATCTCCGGTGAATGCAGGAGCGATCTGCATATTCGCAGCCTATGACGTGGACAACGTCCTGATCGATGGCTACGACGTGGTTGTAAACAAGCCCAAGTCGGCTCCTTACAGAGCGCCAGGCGCTCCTAACGCGGCCTTTGCTTGCGAGCAGGCCATTGACGAGCTGGCAGGTAAGCTGGGCATGGACCCCATAGACCTAAGATTAAAGAATGCTGCCGTAGAGGGCACTCGCCGACCGGACGGACCAGCCTTCCCCCGAATTGGTTGTGTCGAAGTCCTGGAGGCGATGAAGAACCACCCTCACTACAGCGCACCTCTCGGTCCTAACCAGGGCCGGGGCGTTGCCATCGGGTACTGGTTCAACATAGGATTCCAGTCCAGCGTCAACATCAATGTGAACTCTGACGGGACCATTAGCCTTATTGAAGGCTCAACAGACATCGGTGGCACTCGGGCCTCTATATCCATGCAGGCCGCGGAGGTCTTGGGCATTCCGATGGAGGATGTCCGTCCTTCAGTGGTCGACACAGACTCGATCGGATTCACAGCCGTTACCGGTGGAAGCCGAACCACATTTGCCACAGGTTGGGCTGCCTACGAGGCCGCTCAGGACGTTGCGCGGCAGATGATCGAAAGGGCGGCAACCATTTGGGACGTGGACAAGGACGGCATCGAGTTGAAGAATGGTGTCTTCCAATCCAAGGCTGACCCGGAACTGAAGATGACCTTTAAGGAACTTTCGGGGCAACTGCTCGACACCGGCGGAACTGTAGTCGGTCGGGCCAGTATGAACGCAGGCGGTCTAGGCGCTGGTGGCGGGTCCTTCGCCGGCAACATTGTCGACGTAGAAGTGGATCCGGACACCGGAAAGACTTTAGTGACACGCATGACTGCCATTCAGGACGCTGGTAAGGCCATTCACCCAAGCTATGTGGAAGGCCAGATGCAGGGCGGTAGCGTGCAGGGTATTGGTTGGGCGCTGAACGAGGAGTACTACATGCGGGATGATGGCTCAATGGCCAACACCTCGTTGTTGGACTACCGCATGCCCACCAGCCTGGACATCCCAATGATCGACACGGTCATTGTGGAGGTCGCCAGTGCTGAACATCCGTATGGCGTACGTGGCGTGGGCGAGGCCAACATCGTGCCTCCAACGCCGGCCATAGCCAACGCCGTGCATAGTGCCATAGGCATCCGGATGGCGAACCTGCCGATTAATTCGGTGGCCATTATGGAAGCCAAGTGGAAGCAACAAGGGAATTAAGTTAATCCGGGTCTAGGGGCTGGCGTTCAGTGCGGACTTTCGCTTATTGTGAGAATCGGCGTTGGTCGTCGGCCCCTATGACCTTTAAGAGGCGAGTATGGCAACTGTATTCATACCCTCTCTAATGCAGGGCCTCACCGACGGTAAGCACGAGGTGCAGATCGAAGGGGCGACGGTTCGGCAGATCATCAACAACCTGGAAGTGGCGTTCCCCGGTATGAAGGAGCGGCTTCTAGACAAAGACCATATGAAGCCCAACATATCAGTAGCCGTGGATGGAGAGGTGACTCCGCTGGGCATGCTGGCGAAGGTGGGCGAAAACAGCGAGGTGCACTTCCTGCCGGCCATAGGTGGGGGCGTTCGCTAGTGCGATCTCGTTATAGTCCTCGGTCGTTGGCGAATGCGGCGAGAGGCAACAAATTTGCAACTTAGGGCCGATGCCGTTTCAAGGCATCGGCCCGTCATGTTT